>JBBSQG010000366.1:0-3629 GCA_038258125.1 Solirubrobacterales bacterium | reverse complement strand
CCGGCGAGCCGACGAGCTCGCGCGTGTCGCCGCCGGCCTGCGCCCGCCGGGGCGAGACGACGAGCCGACCGATCTCGTTCGCGTCGCTCGGCACGGCCAGCAGCGGTCCCTGGGCCGCGTCACAGCCGAGCGCGCGCAGGGCCCGCAGCTGCGACCCGCGCGCCACGCCCTTGGCCGTGACCTCGCTGTCGAGCGCATGGGCCATGTCGACGATTCCGCGCAGGATCGCGTCGCCGCCGGTCTGCGCAAGATCGCGCACGTAGACGCGGTTGAGCTTGAGCGTGTCGAAGCGCAGCTGGCGCAGGCAGCTCATCGACAGATGGCCGGTGCCGTAGCCGTCGAGCGCGAGCCGCACGCCGACGTCGCGCAGCCGGCCGATCGTCTCCAGCGCGCGCTCGGCGTCGGCCATGACGGCGGCCTCGGGGATCTCCAGGCAGAGCGCGGCCGGCTCAAGCCGGTTGGTGCGCAGCGCCTCCTCGATGGTAGGGACGAGGCCGGCGTCGCCAAGCTGCAGCGCTGAGACGTTGATCGAGACGCTGACATCCGCAGCGGCCCCGGCCTGGCGCCAGCGGCGCAGCTGGCGGCAGGCCTGGCCGATCGCCCAGGCGCCGATCGGGACGACCATGCCGGTCTCCTCGGCCGTCGCCCTGAAGTCCCGCGGGACGAGCAGTCCGCGCGCCGGATGCTGCCAGTTGACGTGCGCCTCGACCGCGCGCAGACGACCACTGGAGAGCGCGAACTGCGGCTCGTAGTGCACGCGCAGCTCGTCGCGGGCAATCGCGTGGCGCAGCTCGACCTCGTCGGCCAGCCGCGTGAGCGCGCGAGCGCGCATCTCCTCGCCGAAGACGACGAACCGGTCCTTGCCGCTCTCCTTCGCACGGTACATCGCGGCGTCGGCGTCGCGGAGCAGCTCCTCGGCGCTGCGGTCGTCGCCGGCGCCGCCGATCGCGATGCCGGCCGAGACGGTGAGCACGATCTCCTGGCCGTCGACGAGGTATGGCCTGCGCAGCGCGGCGACGAGCCGGGCGGCGACGCCAACGGCCTCCTCGCCATCCTGCAGGTCGTCGCAGACGACGACGAACTCGTCGCCCCCGAAGCGCACGGCGGTGTCGTGGGCACGCACGACGTCGCGCAAGCGCTCGCCCGCGGTGACGAGCACGCGGTCGCCGGCGGCATGGCCGAGCGAGTCGTTGAGGACCTTGAAACGGTCGAGGTCGAGGAAGATGACGCCGGCCTGCGTGCCGCGGCGATGCGCGCGCAGCAGGCCAACGCGCAGCCGGTCGAACATGATCGCGCGCCCGGCGAGGCCGGTGAGCGGGTCGCGCAGCAGTTGCTCGGTGGCGCGCCAGGACACGATGTTGGCGGCCGACGCCGCGAGGATGAAGGCCCCGTGGATGAGCGCCCAGATCCACGGGTGGTCCTGGGCCGATCCGTGTGCGTAGACGGAGCCGGGCGACAGGGAGCCGAGCACGCCGTGGTGCAGCACCACGAAGCCGAAGGCGATCAGGAACGGCAGCCAGTCCTGGTAGAGGATCAGCAGCGAGACGACGACGAAGAAGTGGAAGTGCGCCTCGATCTGGCCGTCCCAGAAGTGGATCAGCAGCGCTGAGCAGGCGACGAGACCGAGCGCGGCCGATGCGCTGCGGCCCGCGCGGCCGATTCCGGACATGCTCGCCACGATCGCCAGCGAGACCACGAGCAGCATCTCCGACATCGAGTGCACGACGCCGTAGCCGCGCGCGATCCCGAACAGCAGCAGCGCGGGCACGTGCAGCCACAGCAGCGCGGTGATCGTATGGTGGCGCCGGCGCCAGGTCGCATCGGGCAGCAGCCGTCCGCGGGGTAGCTGTGCGGTGATCCGGCTGACGTATCCATGCAGGCGACGCGCCAGCCGCGCGCGCATGGAACGCTCGTGACCGGCCAACTGCGAGGGGCGCGCGAGAGAGGCGATGTCTAGAACATCGACGTTTGTTCGAGAGAACTTGAAAGGCGCCGGTTTGCAGGGAAATATCTACTCGACTAGCCGAACGTCCAGTCCGCCGCCGCGAATTGCCTCACCTGCGCCGCCGAGCAGGCCGAGGATGCGCGCGACGTAGCCGCGCGTCTCGGGGATCGGCGGGACGCACCCGCAGGCAGCAACGCGGCTGGGGCCGGCGTTGTAGGCGGCAAGCGCGAGCGGCACCGAGCCGAACCGGCGCAGCAGGTCGCGCATGAGGTGCCCCTGGGCGTCGATCGAGGCCTCCGCGTCAAGTGGGTTGTCGAGGCCGATCGCCCGAGCGGTCGCGGGCATGAACTGGGCGATCCCGCGCGCACCGGCGCTCGACACCGCGAACGGGTTGAAGTTCGACTCCGCCATCAGCTGCGCGGCCAGCAGCGCCGCCGAGATGTTCCAGCGCTGGGCTGCGCGCGCGAGCGGCTTGGCGTACGCGGCGGGAACGAATGACGGCAGTGTGCGCATCGTCTCACCGTCGCTCCCGCTCGCCTTCGCGCTGAAGCCGACCGACGAGGTTCCCGCGTTGAGCGTGTAGCCGTAGTGCCACGGCTCCCAGGCGTAGCGCTGCACGAAGTGAAAGCGCTTGGCGTTGGCGGCCAGCCAGCCATACGCCGCCCGCGGACCGAGGTCGAGCTCGGTGCCGAGCCGGTGCAGCGATTGGCCCGGCGGCGCGACCCACTTCGGGTCCGGGTGGCCGGCGAAGAGGGCAGCCTGCTCGGCGTTCGTGCGAAACGCGCTGACGACGACGAGCGCGACGCCGTCGCGCCGCGCGGCGTCCTGCATGCGATCGAACGCCGCCGCGACATCGGGTCGCATCGGCTTGCCCTGACGCAGCGCAAGCGGTCCGCGGTACTCCCCCGGTCCTGCCGACCACAGCGCGACGTCGCCCGGCGGCGCCAGCTCGGCCTCGGCGACCGCCCCCGCCGGGACCCGCTCGCGCGTGCCGACCTCGATCGGGTCGCGGACCTCGACGCGCACGCGGACCGGGGCGAAGGTGTCCTCGTCGGGGAAGCTCACGCGGATGTCGCGCGCACCGTTGCGACGCGCGGTGTCGAGCGCCGCACGCCGTCCGCGATCGACGTAGGCGGCGCGTTCGAGGTGGGCGCGGTTCGGGCGCCCGCCGATCCGCGCCGGCTCGAACAACCCGCTGTAGGCGTCATGCATCGCGCGTGCCCCGGCCAGCGACGCGAGGTCCGCCGCACGCTGCTCGTCGCTTTGCACGCCGATGCCGCGGGCGACGGCGCCGAGCACGAGCGCGCCGAGCACGACAGCCACGACGATGCCGAGCAGCAGGATTGTCGCCTGGCCGGATTCGCCCACGGCGCCTCGGGGCCGGCGCGTCATGACAGCACCGCGATCGGAGCCGCCAGCGCGCGGCGGACCGAGGGCAGCAGGACGACCCCGGCGGCGGCGAGAGCGCGGGCCGGATCGGCCGGCGGCAGCGGGCAGACAAGTGCCCGCGCGAGTCCGGCGACGGCGAGCTCGGCGAGCGCCGGGTCGGCCGCCGGCGGCACGCCGACGACGACGAGGTCCTGGGCTGCGAGGGCGACGTCGAAGGCGGCGGAGCGGGGGCCCGCGAGCGCGAGCAGGGTCGGCACCGGCCCGGCGGCCGCGCCGACCCGCAGCGCCTCGCCTG
>JBBSQG010000365.1:0-3629 GCA_038258125.1 Solirubrobacterales bacterium | reverse complement strand
GGCGGCGGTGGCGGCGGCGGGACGGCCCGTCCCGGCTTCGGCCCGGGCGCCCGTGGAGGAGGTGGGCGGTAGTGCTCTCTCCCAAGCGCGTCAAGCATCGCAAGCAGCACCGCGGCCGTAGGGCCGGGCTGTCGCGCGGGCAGACCTCGATCCAGTTCGGCGAGTACGGCCTGAAGTCGCTCGACGCCGGCTGGCTGACCAACCGTCAGATCGAGGCCGCTCGTATCGCGATGACCCGCAAGATCAAGCGTGGCGGCAAGGTCTGGATCAACGTCTATCCCGACAAGCCCGTAACCAAGAAGCCGGCCGAGACCCGCATGGGCTCCGGCAAGGGGTCGCCCGAGGGCTGGGTCGCCGTGGTCAAGCCGGGCCGCGTCATGTTCGAGCTCGCCGGCGTGCCCGAGCCGCTCGCCCGCGAGGCGATGCGCCTGGCCAGCCACAAGCTGCCCGTCAAGACGAAGTTCGTGCTGCGCGAGGACACGCCGACATGACCGCCAAGGACCTGCGCGACCTGCCCGAGAAAGAGCTCGTCGAGACTGTCGCGACGACCCGCAAGGATCTCTTCGGCCTGCGCTTCCAGCACGCCACGGGCGAGCTCGAGAACACCGCCAGCATCCGGATCGCCAAGCGCGACCTGGCCCGCGCGTTCACCGTCGCCCGTGAGCGCGGCATCAAGATTCCCAACCGGAAGTAAGCCATGGCAGACGACGAAACCACTGAGAACGAGACGGCCGCCGCTGCGACCGCGCCGAAGCTGAGCGCCGCTGAGCAGAAGGCCCGCGACGAGCACAAGGCGCGCTCCCAGCGACCCTCGCGCACGCCCGAGCAGCGCGACGCCGAGCGCCGCGAGCTGCGCAAGGCCAAGGCCACCGCGCGCACGCGCCGCCGCAGCCAGGAGAAGGCAAAGCGGGCCGCAGGGGACAAGGGCACCGGCACGCCGCCGGCCGAGCCCAAGGTCACCACGCCGCAGATGCGGACGGGCACCGTCGTGTCGGCCAAGCCCGACAAGACGATCGTCGTACGGATCGACATCGCGCGCCGCCACCGCAAGTACGAGAAGATCGTCCGCTCGACGAACAAGCTGCACGTGCACGACGAGGCCAACGACGCCAACGAGGGCGATGTCGTCCGCGTCGTCGAGAGCCGGCCGCTGTCGCGCACGAAGCGCTGGAAGCTCGTCGATGTCCTGGAGCGCGCGAAGTGATCCAGAACGAGACACGCCTCAAGGTCGCCGACAACACCGGCGCCCGCGAGATCCTCTGCATCCGCGTCAAGGGCGGCTCGCGCCGTCGGTACGCGTTCGTCGGCGACACCATCACCGCGACCGTCAAGCAGGCCAACCCGCAGGGGACGGTCAAGAAGGGCGAGGTCGTGACCGCGGTCGTCGTGCGCACGAAGAAGTCCTTCGGCCGCGACGACGGAACGTACATCGCCTTCGACGAGAACGCCGCGGTGATCATCGACGCCGCCAACAACCCGCGCGGGACGCGCATCTTCGGCCCGGTGGCGCGCGAGCTGCGCGACCGCAACTTCATGAAGATCGTCTCGCTCGCTCCCGAGGTGCTCTGAGCCATGCCGTCACGCATCGTCAAGGGCGACGAGGTCATCGTCATCAGCGGCAAGGACCGCGGCAAGCAGGGCAAGGTGCTGCGCGTGGACCCGCGCAAGGATCGCCTCTACGTCGAGGGCCTGAACATCATCAAGCGCCACACGCGCCCGCGTCCGGGCTCGATGGAGCCGGGCGGCGTCATCGAGCGCGAGGCGCCGATCCACCTCTCCAACGTCGCGCTGCGCGATCCGAAGGACAAGAAGCCCACGCGCGTCAAGACAATCGTCGAGCACGGCAAGCGCATGCGCGCGTCGGCTCGCACAGGAGCGAAGTTCTAGCCATGGCCACGCAAACCGCTGCACCACCTGCGCGCCTGAAGGCCCGCTACCTCGAGGAGATCCGCCCCGCGCTCATGAAGCGCTTCGGCTACTCGTCGGTCATGCAGGCGCCGAAGATCGAGAAGATCACCCTGAACATGGGCGTCGGCGACGCCAAGCAGGACTCCAAGGCGCTGGAGGCCGCGCTCGAGCAGCTGGCGACAATCGCGGGCCAGAAGCCCAACGTGCGCCGCGCCCGCAAGTCGATCGCGAACTTCAAGCTGCGCGAGGGGATGCCGGTCGGACTCGCCGTCACGCTGCGCAACGAGCGCGCCTACGAGTTCCTCGACCGCCTCATGTCGGTCGCGATTCCGCGGATCCGCGACTTCCGCGGCCTGAAGGCCAACGCGTTCGACGGCCGGGGCAACTACTCGCTTGGCGTCCGCGAGCAGACGATCTTCCCGGAGATCGACTACGACTCGGTCGACACGGTGCGCGGCCTCGACGTGACGATCACGACGTCGGCCAAGACCGACATCGAGGCGTTCGCGCTGCTGGAGGCCTTCGGCATGCCGTTCACGAAGGAGAACCGGCCCGACAAGGCCGAGCAGGAGGCGCGCGCCGCGGCCGCTGCCGAGGAAGCACATCACGACGAACTGCGTGCGAAGGCCGAGGCCGAGCAGGCCGCGCTGGAGCAGCTCAAGGAGGAGAACCCGGAGGCCTACCAGAAGCCGGCCGAGGATCCCGCTGACGAGACACAAGAGGAAGCAGACTAAGATGGCCAAGACGTCCCAGCGGGTTCGCCAAGCACGGCCCGCGAAGTACAAGACCCGCGAGTACAGCCGTTGCCGCCGTTGCGGCCGGGCTCGATCCGTCTATCGCAAGTTCGGCATCTGCCGGATCTGCCTGCGCGAGATGGCCCACAACGGATTTGTACCGGGCATGACGAAGTCTTCGTGGTAACCGAGCAGCAACGAACGAGAGCCTGACTGTGAGCGCCAGCACCGACCCTATAGCCGATTTTCTGACCCGGATTCGCAACGCGATCCAGGCTGCCCACGAGACGGTCGACATCCCGTCGTCGCGGTTGAAGTCCGAGTGCGCGCGCATCCTCGCCGAGCAGGGCTACATCGACGGCTACGAGATCGTCGCCCCGGACGCCGAGCATCCCGGCGAGCTGATCCGCGTGCGCCTGAAGTACACCTCCGATCGCCGCTCGGCGATCTCGGGCCTGAAGCGCGTCTCCCGCCCCGGCCGTCGCTCCTACGCCGGGGCGACCGACATCCAGAAGGTGCTCGGCGGGATGGGCACCGCGATCATCTCAACCTCGCGCGGCGTCATGACCGGCCACGAGGCCCGCAGCGCGGGCGTCGGCGGCGAAGTCGTCGCGCACGTCTGGTGATGAAGATGGCCCATTCCACGACCCGCGCCGCGCAACGGATCATCTGCTGATGTCGCGAATCGGAAGGAAGCCCATTCCCCTGCCGACCGGCGTGACCGTGTCGATCGAGCCCGAGCTCGTGCGCGTCAACGGCCCCCGCGGCGAGCTCTCCGAGCGGGTGCCGCTGGCGATCTCCGTCGAGCAGGATGGCGACCAGCTCGTCGTCAAGCGCCCGACCGACCGCGGCGAGCACCGCGCCCTGCACGGGCTGACGCGCTCGCTCGTGGCGAACATGGTCGAGGGCGTCACCACCGGCTACTCCAAGTCGCTCGAGATCCAGGGCGTCGGCTACCGCGCCCTGCTGAAGGGCCGCGACCTCGAG
>JBBSQG010000364.1:0-3639 GCA_038258125.1 Solirubrobacterales bacterium | reverse complement strand
CCGGCGGCGCCGGCGCCGACAGGCTGCCCGGCGACGGCGCGGCCAAGGTCCTGCGCGGGGGCGCAGGCGCCGACACGCTCAGCGGCGGCGACGGGGCCGACGTGCTCACGGGCGAGAGCGGCGCTGACACGCTGAACGGCGGCGCCGGCACCGACACGCTGGACGGCGGCGACGACGACGACGTGCTCGCCGGCGGCGCGGGCAACGACGCGCTCGACGGCGGCAACGGCCTCGACACCGCCTCCTACGCCGACCACGGCGCGGCCGAGCCGGTCACCGCCTCGATCCCCGGTGGCGGTGGCGGCTTCGCCCCCGAGGCCGACACATACGTCTCGATCGAGAGCCTCGCCGGCGGCGCCGGCAACGACGACCTCACGCACGGACCAGGCGACGGCGATCTCTCCGGTGGCGGAGGCAACGACACGCTGCGGCCCGGTCTGGGCAGCGGCGCCAACAACGGCGGCGGTGGTACCGACACCGTCAACTACAACGGCCTGACCGATCCCCTGACGGCGAACCTCGCGACCGGCACCGCGACGGCCGCCGGCCTCAACCAGACGCTGGGCGCCGACGTCGAGAACGTCTACGGCGGCGACGCCGCCGACACGCTGACCGGCTCGGCCGCCGCCAACGAGCTGCGGGGCGGCCCGGGCGCCGACACGATCAGCGGCGGCGACGGCGCCGACACACTCGATGGCGAGGCCGACAACGACACGATCACCGGCGGCGCCGGCGACGACGTCATCGAGGGCTCGGCCGGCAACGACACGCTGACCGGCAACGCGGGCGCCGATGTGCTCACCGGCGGCCAGGACACCGACACCGTCTCCTATGCGGACAAGACCGACGCCGTCGTGGTGACGCTCGATGGCATCGCCAACGACGGCGTCGGCGACGGTGGCGCCACGACCGAGGGCGACACCGTAGTCAGCACGGAGAACCTCGTGGGCGGCACGGCCGGCGACCGGCTCGTCGGTGACCAGGCGGCCAACCTGCTGCAGGGCGGCCCCGGCGACGACGTGCTCGTCGGCGCCGGCAACAGCGACCTGCTGCAAGGCCAGGACGGCCGCGACACCGCGTCCTACGAGGACCACGCGGCCGACAACCCGGTCCGCGTCTCGCTCGCGGACGGACCGCCGGGTGGCGGCGGTCGCGACGAGCGCGACACGCTGGACAGCATCGAGGTCCTGCGCGGCGGCGCCGGCCCGGACACGCTCGTCGGCGCGACCGGTAACGACGGGCTGTTCGGAGGTCCGGGCGCCGACACGCTGGCCGGCGGCGGCGGCGACGATGTGATCGCCGGCGAGGACGGCAACGATCAGATCGCCGGCGACGAGGGCGCCGACGCGCTGTCGGGCGGCGCCGGCGCTGACCGGATCGACGGCGGCCTCGGCGTCGACGTCATCGAGGGCGGCAACGACGACGACGACATCAACGCGTTCGACGGGCTGTCGGACCTGATCAGCTGCGGCGAGGGCTCCGATCGCCTGGACTACGACCGCTTCGACCGGCTGACCGCGGGTGACTGCGAGTTCCTCCGGATTCCCGGCGAGATCCCGCCCGCGATCGACGCCGGCCCCGAGCCGACCCGCGACCGCGACAGCGACGGCTCGCTCGGCCCGATCGGCGGCCCGGACTGCAACGACCTCGACCCGACCATCCGCCCCGGCGCCCCCGAGATCCCGGGCAACGGGATCGACGAGAACTGCGACGGCCTCGACGCGCCGTTCTCGCAGATCACCACCCAGCTGCGCTTCGGCGGCGGCCAGCGCGGGAAGGGCGTCCGGCTGAAGCTGCTGCTGCTCACGCGCATCCCCGCGCGGGCGACGATCGAGGTCACCTGCACCTCCAAGCGCTCGCCGAAGTGCCTGTTCAAGAAGCGCACCCGCAAGACGGGCGCGCGGCCGACGGCGCGCCTGTCGCTGCGCGGCCTCGTCGGCGATCGCTCGCTGTCCTACGGCACGGTGCTCAAGGTCGGGGTGACGTCGCCCAACGCGATCGGTCGTGAGTTCACGCTGCGGCTGAACAAGCGGCCCAAGCGGACGATCCGCTGCCTGCCCCCCGGCGCGACGAAGTCAGTGGCATGCTGAGCCGCCGCCACAGCGCGGGCGCCGCCGTGCGCACCACCGGCGCGCTCACGGTCGCGCTGCTGGCGACGCTCGCGCTCGCCGCCGGCCCGGCCGCTGCCCAGGTCGAGATCGCACCGCCCTACACGCTCGCCAGCACGGGCGGGAACATGCTCGCCACGCCGCAGGCGCCGTTCTCGACGATCGCCATCACGGTTGCCGGCGGGGCGGCGGGGGGCAACGTCGTCTTCACCCCGGCCGCCGCGAGCGCGCCCGGCTGCACGAACAACGGCACGACCTCGACGAGCTGCCCGGCGTCGCTCATGGGCCTCTCGCTGTCGGTCGTCGCCAGCGTCGTGCAGGTCGACATCAGCGGCGTGAAGACGGCGACGATGACGATCACCGGCGGCGCCGACACCGACGCGATCAGCGTCACGGGCCCGGCGGCGCCCGCGGAGTTCGTCGACCTGCTGCAGGTCACGACCGGCGACGGCGGCGATGCTCTCACCGTGAGGGGCAACGTCAAGCGGGTCGAGGACACCTCGGGTGCCGACACCGGCGCGGACCGCTACATCGTGCAGTCACCCGACATCACCGGCTTCCTGGCGCCCGCCGGCGGCAACGACGTCGTCGTCACCGACTCGCCGGCATTGACGCTCGACGGCGGCGACGGCGACGACACGCTGACCGGCCCCGGCCCGATCAACGGCGGCCCGGGCAACGACACGCTCAAGCCGACGACGCCCGCGACGCCGGTCGACGGCGGCGACAACAGCCCGACGGGGGTTGATCGTGTGAGCTACGAGCAAGTCGGAAGCCCGCTCACGCTCGAGCTGACCGGCGGCGGCGCCGTGAACGTCAACGGGACACCGCGCGTGACCGGCATGGAGGAGCTCGCCGGCGGCTCCGGCAACGACACGATCATCGGCGACGGCGCCACGAACGTCCTGCTCGGCGGGACCGGCGACGACACGATCGACGGCCGCGGCGGCATCGACGACCTCGACGGCGGCGTCGGCAGCGACACGGTCAGCTACGCCTCCGAGGGCACCGCAGTGGTCGTCTCGCTGCCCGCCGGCACCGGCGGCCCGGCCGGGGCCGTCGACGTGCTGCGCTCCTTCGAAGGTGTGATCCGCGGTTCGTGCAACGACCTCGTCGTCGGCACGGACGCCTTCGAGCGCTTCTCCCTCGGCCCGGGCGACGACCAGCTGTCGGCCGGCGGCGGCAACGACACCGCCGACGGCGGCGACGGCAATGACCTGCTGCGCGGCGGCCCGGGCAGCGACGCGCTCGTCGGCGGCTCCGGCAGCGACACCGTGACCTACGACGAGCGCACGTCCGGCGAGCCCGTCACGGTCTCACTCGCCGCCGGCCGCGGCGGCGGTGCCGGCGAGGACGACCTGCTCGGTGCGATCGAGGACGTGGTCGGCACGCCCGGTCCGGACACGCTCACCGGCGACGACGGGCCCAACGGCCTGTATGGCGGCGCGGGTCGCGACGTGCTCTACGGGCTCGGCGGCAACGACCGCATCCTCGGCGGCGACGACCGCGACGTCATCGACGGTGGCGCGGG
>JBBSQG010000363.1:0-3656 GCA_038258125.1 Solirubrobacterales bacterium | reverse complement strand
CGCGGGCGACCCGTACGCGATCACGTCTGCGGTCCTTACGGAGCTGCTGTTCGGCATGGAGCAGAAGCGAGGTGACGCAGGGTGGGACAACCAGCGACAGTTCCTGCATTCGTTGATCGACGCTGGCGTCCTCACAGTGCTGCCCTTCGATGATCGGGCTGCTGCGGTAGCGGCTCGGCTACGGGCAATCCGTCGCGTCCCGTCGGGGAACACGTCGGCTAAGGCTGCGCAGCGGTCGAAAGCCGATTCGCGGGTCGCCTGGGTGATGGACCTTCACACCGCGGCGACGGTGTTCGTCTCCGGCGCAATCTTGGCCAGCGACGACGCGCACCACGCGACACTCGCTTCGGATCTGGACAGCTTCACAGGGGGCGAGGCACATGCAGTGGTGTCCGCGCCGTTTTGATTCAGCGACCGCCCAGTCATCGGTGCACATCGCCCGCAGTTCACCCTGATCGACCCGATGTCGACCGCGAACATGCAGGCGCCTGCGGGGACAGCCGCCGTGCATTCCGATCGGGCATCGCGAATCACGAAGCAACGCTTTGAGGTCGCCATCGTCGAGCGCGTACGCCACCATGTGGCGGTACCCGATGCGCCGGCTCGCGGCGCTGCCGCTTCGAGGCAGGAGCGGCACCCGCCCGCCGGTGCCGTCACTGGACGAGAATCGCTACGTCGTGAGGAGCGGTTCACCGCCGGTGGGCAGGTGTCAGGCGGCGGCGCGCTGCTCGGGCCAGCGGCCGGTCTTGACGCGCTCGTAGAGCGTGTCGGGCGCCAGATCGGCGCCGCCGGGCCAGGCCACCGTGCCCGACTCTCGGTCGAGCTCGGCGGCGGCGAACCCCGCGATGGATCGCGCCTCACCAAACACCGGGCCGCGCATGCGCTCCAGCACCTCGACATCACCGCAGACACCGTCGGCAAAGCTCAGGGCGAGAACGCCGTGTGCGCGGACGGCGACGGTCGTGAGGGTTGGAGTCAGGCCGATCATCGGAGCGGGTCGATCGGATGCAGTGTCTCACCCGCGCGAGCGCGACGCCAGTTCTCCAGCAGCTCGTCCCGGTGCAGTTCAGCCCACGCCACGACGAAACGAACGTGTCGGCGACTGAGCGTGCTGTCAATCAGTTCGAGCGTGTCGATGCGGACCTTCGCCTCTCCGTCAGCATGGAGCGCATGGAAGTGCGGCGGGTCGTGATCGTCGAAGTACATCGTGATCACGAGCCCGAGAAAGCGGCTGATCGTCGGCACCGGTACATCGTCGCTGCAACACCGGTCGTCGACAGGACGAGTGCCGCGCCGGACGAGTTGCGGTAGCACGCCGAGGCGGCCCGCAACCGAAGCAACAGCGGCCGATGTGTTCTCTCCCATTGCATGAGCTGTGGGTCGACGACGCCGAGGATCGCGAATGGCCAGTCGCCATCAACAACCTTCGTGAGCGGCCCGAACGAGCAATCAGCCTCCTGGGAGTCTCAGCGGATGCGACACCAGAAGTTCAGCGCTTCCAGCACGGCGGTTTCGCCCTGTTGGCCGACGCGCAGCGTGACCCTCGCACGCTGGTGGCCTTCGATCGCACCGGCCGCGAACTCGATCGCGTGGACCTCAGCGGACTCGATCTGCGCGTCTGCAGCGATCCGCGAGGCTGTCCACCCGGTCGCACGGCTCCGTCGCCGAGCGCCGGTTAGGACTCACACGGGCCGTGGTCGCCACCTCCACATCCGAGTCGTTCACGGCTGCCGCATCGGACGAGCAGCAGCAGCGGCGCGGGCGCGAGGGAGCAGATCGCCGGCTCCGGCCTGACCAGCGCGAGCCCGTGACGCAGGCCTCATGGGGACTAGGCTCGAACCAGAGTGGCCATACGGCGCGAATCCGTCATCACCTGCCCGATCTGCGCGCATCGAGCGCAGGAGCAGATGCCGACTGACGCCTGCCAGTTCTTCTACGTGTGCAAGGGCTGCGGCGAACGCCTGCGACCTCGGGACGGCGATTGCTGCGTGTTCTGCTCTTTCGGGGACATGCCGTGCCCGCCGAAGCAGGGCTCCTGCTGATCACGTCGAGCAGGATGAAGCCGAAGGTCGGGCGGCACCTCGGCCGAGACTGCCGCAACGGACGAAGAGGAGAAACACTCGCGCGGACCCGCGCAGCTCCTATTCGCGCGTGGCGGCAGTGACGGTCCGGTTAGCCCGCCGACTACGCCGCGATCCGCGGAGCGGCCAAGCCCCCGTCTTGACGCGCTCATAGAGCGTGTCAGGGGCGAGATCGGCGCCGCCTGGCCAGGTCACGGTGCTGGACTCGATGTCGAGCTGGGCGGCTTGGAACCCGTCGGGTGTGCGGGCATGCTCGAATACCGGACCGTTCATCCGCGAGAGAACCTCGACGTCGCCGGCCAAGCCGTCCCAGGCCAGGACGAATCGCAGATGCCGTCGGCTGAGCGAGCTGTCGATCGGCTCGATTCGCAAGACCACCGCGCCACCGCGCAGGTCGGTTTGCGTGCGTGCAGCCGTGGCGATCTGCAACGAGCGGCCGGCGAAGCCGCGGATCGCTTCGCGCCAGACCGCGACATCAAAGCGCACGGGCACGCTGACGCGCGGGCACGTCAGCCTTCGCCGTCGGCGGCGCCGCTGACCGGCGGCGCGGCACGGCGGATGCCGTGTCGTGCGCGAAGGCCATAATCGACACGTGGCCTACCGCTACCTCTTCGAGCAGCTCGTCCGGCGCGAGCTGCGCCAGAAGTACAAGGGCTCCGCGCTGGGGGTGCTGTGGTACCTCATCAACCCGCTCGTGCTGATGGGCGCCTACTACCTCATGTTCGGGCTGATCTTCAAGCTCGACACGATCGAGGACTACCCGCTGTTTCTCATGGTCGGGCTCGTCGTCTGGATCTTCTTCAGCCAGTCGGTGCTGTCTGCCGCCCCCTCGCTGCTGGAGCAGGGCGCGCTCGTGCGCAAGGCGCGCTTCCCGCGCGCGGCGATCCCCGGGGCGGTCGTCAGCGTCCAGCTCGTGACGTTCCTCATGATCCTCGCGCTCGTCGCGATCGTGACGATCGCGATCCGCGGCACGCTCGACGTCGCGCTGCTGCTGCTGCCGCTGATCCTCGCCTGCCTGTACGCGTTCACGCTCGGCTTCGCGCTCGCGGTGAGCATCCTGCACGCGTACTTCCGCGACGTCGCACCGATCCTCTCGGCGGCGCTCCTGCCCTGGTTCTTCGTCTCGCCGATCTTCTTTCAGATCGACTCGATCACGCGCAACGACGCCTACCGCCACCTGCTCGAATGGGGCAACCCGATCGCCCCCTTCATCACCGCGATCCGCGACGTCATCTACGGCGGCGTCGTGCCGGAGACCGACGTGCTCGCGTACGTCGCGGTGGCCGCCGTCGTGATGCTGCTCGGCGGCAAGTGGCTGTTCGATCGCATGCAGGACGAGCTCGCGGTGGTGGTGTAGTGGCCCGGCGGCGGCGCACCGCGCTGGATGCCGGCGTGCGGCCCGGCGAGATCGTGCTCGAGCACGCCTCGCGCGCGTTCAGCGTCAAGGCCGACCGGGGCCGCACGTTGAAGGAGCTGCTGATCGGCCGCGCGCGCGCCGGCGGGCCACCGCCCGTCGAGGCGCTGACGGACGTCTCGCTGCGCATCGAGCCCGGCGAGACCGTCGGGATCGTCGGG
>JBBSQG010000362.1:0-3659 GCA_038258125.1 Solirubrobacterales bacterium | reverse complement strand
GCATGGCCGCGACGGCGTCAGGCCGTCGACCAGCGTCCGCGCTCGTCCTGTGCGACCCGACCGTCGTCGCGCAGCTTCAGCAGATGCGCGCGCAGCGACCGCAGCGCCACCGGGTGCAGCCGGCGGTCGACGCTCGCGTAGACACGGCCGACCATCTCCTCTTCCGTCGTCGAGTCGTTCGCCTGCAGGTCGGCGAGCACCAGCGCCTCGCGACGGAGGCGGTGGGCGACGGTCTTGCGCACCTCGTCGTGCGGCCGGTCGATGAGGAAGCCGTGTCCCGGCGCCAGCCAATCGAGTTCCTCGTCGAGCAAGCGCTCCAGCGAGCGCAGATAAGTCGCCATGTCGCCGTCGGGCGGGTTGATGACGACGGTCGAGCCCTGCATCAGGTGGTCGCCGGTGAACAGCAGCTTTTCCTCCTCGAGCAGCCAGCACACGTGGTTGCTCGCGTGGCCCGGCGTCCGCACGGCCCGCAGCGTCACGCCCTCACCACCGGCCTTGGAACCGACGACGATGCGCTCGCCGTCCTCGACGACCCGGTCGGGCGAGAACGTCGCGTCCTGCCATTCGGGGTGGTCGGCGACGCGGCCGAACGTCGGCGCGCCGGTCGCGGCACGGATCGCCGCAACGGCCGGCGAGTGGTCCTTGTGCGTGTGCGTGACGAGGATCCGCGTGATGGTGCCGGGCGCGGCTGCGAGCAGCGCCGCGACGTGCTTCGCGTCATCGGGACCCGGATCGATCAACGCCCAGTCGTCGACACCCGGCACGCCGACGAAGTAGCTGTTCGTCCCCGGCCCGGTCATCAGGCTTCCGGTCGGCGCGATGACGCGCAGCACGTTCGGCGACAACCACCCCGGCCGGCCGGCCACCGGCTCGACGCCCGCGTCGCCGCGGCCTTCGGGGTCGAGTCGTCCGAGTTCGGCGAACGCCGGCTCGCCCGGCGCCACGGGTTCCCTGCCTGCCGAGCCGATGCCGATCCGCGGGCGCGTCATCGGCACCGTTCGCTGCGCGCGGGCAAAGGCGATCGCGGCATCGACGTCAGGGAAGGCGGCGAGGCCGCGCAACGTGTCGCGCGTCACCTTCATGAACCGCAGCCCGCGCCCCGGTTCCAGCGCCTCGGACGGCGTCAGCCACATGCAGTCGACGATCTCGATGCGGTCGGCCGACGCCGACTGCGCCTGCGGCGCCCGGGCGATGAAGAATCGCGTGTCAAAGATCTTCGGCACGCCGATCGGCGTCATCCAGTGGCTGTGGTAGGCGAGCGCACCGGCATCGAGCCGCACGCCGAGCCGCTCGCAGACCTCGGCCATGCCGATGGCGTTCGCATGCAGGGCGCCGCGCATCGTCCAGAGCTCGTCGGCGTCGCGCGAGGCGAGCTCGACGGTGCCGCCCCCCGAATCGAGCGCGAACAGCAGGCCCGCCTCCTCGAAGCATTCGCGGATGGCGGCAATCCAGTGGTGGAGACCGTGCGAGGGCAGCGCAAGGCGCTCGCTCGCGGCGGCGTCGTCGAGGCCCGTGCAACGCTCGTAGTGGCCGCGGTCGGTGTCGTCGAGCAAGCCGCCGGGGAAAACGGTCGCGCCGCCGTTTTGGTCGCCTTCGCGTTCCGCCCGGCGCAGCAGGAGCACCTGCGGCCCGCGCGGCGAGTCGCGGACGACGATCAAGCTGGCCGCGGCGCGGGCCCTGACGGTGCGAGGCGGCTCGGAGGGCGGTTTCGGATCGGACATGGCTGAATGTTGGCGCATGTCGCCCCGACGCGTCTCGACGCTCAGTCGACGAAACGCGGCGCTCGTTTTTCCAGGCCCGCCAGCACCGTTTTTCGCTGCTGCTCGCTGCCGAGCAGTTGCGGCTAACGGTGCAGGGCGGGAGCCATCCGGCGCAGCACCGAGTCGTGCAAGACGAAATGGTGGTACAGCGCGACGGCCGCGTGCACGCCGATCAAAGCGAGCAGCGCCCACATCGTCCACCCGTGAACGTCGCCGGCGAGAAGGCCCCATTCGGCCTTTCGCGGTGCCAGCGCGGGCAGCGCCATCACGCCGAGCAGCCGCACCGCCACGCCGTGGGCAGAAGCTGCAGCCCAGCCGAGAAAGGGGCCGATCAGCAGGATTACATAGAACAGGCGATGGGTGGCCAGCGCCACGTTGCGTTCGAAGTCGGAGGAATCACCGGGCGCGACTCGCACCGGATGCCGCCAGCGGTGCACCAACCGCGCCGCCATCACCACCAAGATGCTCAGGCCGAAGTTGAAATGAAGGTTGATCGACGTGTCGACCGGCGTGTCCATGCGGATGTGCGGCAGCAAAAGAGCGGTCGTGAACTGACAGCCGAGCAGGACGACAACAGCCCAGTGATAGGCCCGACCGGCGGCGTCGTAGGTGTCGGATTCATCGGGCGTGGCGGTCATTGGAGTCCTTGGCCTGCGGTCCTAACGAGCAATCTGGAAGATTAACCGCGCCGGGCGCGCCGTGGTCACAAGGGCGCTGCTGCCGCCGGGTCAGTTTCCGCAGGTAGCCGGCCATCCTCGTGAGTGATCCGTTCTGAAAGACGGGCAACCACGACGCCGAACACATGCACGGTTGCTTCGTTGATCACGGTGCGGCCATCCGACTGCAAGTACATCCATTGCTCCATCTGACCTCCGAACGGAGACTTCATCGGATAGCGAAGGTGGAACAGATTGCCGTACGCCTCCGCGTGGACCGCACCCGATGCGTCGGTCAGAGTTGCCACGTAGCGATGAGCGTCGATCCGTTGCATCAACCAGGTCCGCTTCTGCGGTGGCCTCTTATCGAAACTGACAGCTTGCTCCAGACGAAACGTTCCGTCCGGCAGGGCCTGCCCCTGTCCGCTGACCTTGAAGCGACCGGTTGGCGCACCGGAGCGGTTCTCCATGACGCCGCTTGAGCGGGTCTTGCCGGAAAAGAAAATTTCCGGACGCAACTCCGGGGCGCTCCCTTCAAAGGCGGCGGGAGCGAGTACCGAGGTACATCCGCTGAGGCAAACTCCCGCCAGCACCAAGGCGGACAACGAATTCGACAGGGTTGCCATTGCGGCTGTCGAAGGCAAACGTCGTGCCGGCATCGGTGTCGCCGGTGGCGCTGACTTGGAGGGCAGTGCTGGCCAAGCCAGACGGGCCCAAGTCCAAGATGGTCGGCGACCCGGGCTTCAGTAGCGGCGCTCGATCCACAGGCCCGCACACAGCACCGTGCCCACGACGTACATAAGCCATGTCTGCGAGATCAAGTAAGGATAGAGCATCAGCGCTACGCCGATCCAGACCGCTCGCACGCGCTGCTGCTTGCGCCCCATGCGAAAGGCAGCGTAGCCGACAAGCCCGAACATGACGGCACCAAAGATGTAGGCGGGGGACGGCAGCGTGAGGCCGAATGACTCGGCAGTCCTGAGTGCATCTTGCGGATCCATCAGGCGATTCTGCGGGGCCGACGACGTCTTGGAGACGGGCCTCCACTCCCGCGTCGAAGCATCGGGGACGAGGCAGGTACACAGGCAAAAAGGAGGGCCGCAACAGCGGCCCTCTGGCGCATCTGGTGGAGCTGGGGGGAATCGAACCCCCGTCCGAAAGCCTTCACCGGGCAGATCTACACGCTTAGCTGGCTGATTTGACTTTAGCCCCTCGGGTCGCGCAGCAGCACGCTGCCCTCGGG
>JBBSQG010000361.1:0-3674 GCA_038258125.1 Solirubrobacterales bacterium | reverse complement strand
TCGGTCTCTGCGAGGCGCACGCCACCAAGCGTAGGCGGCGCGTGGCGGATTAGGGGTTACTGGCGCCCCGAGAACGCCATTGGCGTGTCAATCGAGCGCGCGCTCAGGCTCAGTGCGCGTGCGGGTCGGCGGGCGATCCGCTGCCCGTGACCGACGCCAGCGTCTGCATGCCCGGCTCGGCGGCGAGGCCGCGGACCTCGCCGTGCAGGCCGAGCGCGGTGAGCCGCGCGATCGCGCGCTCGCCGGCAATCCGCGCCGGGGGAGCGGCCGCCAGCGGCCGGATCAGCTTCGCGATCCGGTTGCGCAGCTGCAGCGCGAAGTGCGGCGTCGAGGCGCCCATCAGCTGGCGCACATCGGCGAGCGTGACCTCGCGGCCGGGGGTCTGGCGGTCTGGGTGCTCGGCTTGGCTCATGTCAGCGCGCGGCGGAGGGTTCGAGGTTACCGGGAAGCTGCTCCTGGACGATCTCCAGCAGGGCGTCGATGCGCGCCTGCACCGGCACGGAGACCGCGTCCTTCGTGCCGATGATCCAGCCGTGGTTGTAGACCCCGGCGACGGGATCGGAGCGGTAGCCGGGCTGCGTGTCCAGCAGCTGGCTCTGGAGCGGGTCGGGGACCCGCGACGCGCTGTCGAGCAGGAACAGCGGCCCGTAGCTGCCGGCGCCCGACAGCGGCGCGGCCGCGGCGGCGTAGAGCGGGCGGCCGGCGCGCATGAAGACCATCCCGTGGCCGGACTCGTCGACGCCCCAGCCAAACGTGCCGTCCTTGTAGCGCGCGAACTCGATCGCGTTGGAGACCGCGTCCTGGCCGCCCATCCGCTTGACGGTGCCAAAGCGCTTGAGCTGCTTCGTGACGGCAGGCGAGATGAGCTTGGACGGGCCGAGGATGTAGATCCGCGGCTTGGCCAGGCCGGCGAGCGCCGCGAGCGCGGCACGGGTCTCCGGCGGGATGTCGTCCTTCGTCACGAAGAGGACCGGGTCGCCGGTCTTCGCGACGTAGGCGGCAGCCGGCATCGCGAAGGAGGGATCGTCGGAGCTGGCGATGATGATCTTCGACGCGACGCCCGGGTGCGCGGAGCGGATCAGGCCCGCGATCGCGCGGATCTGCTGCAGGGGGGTCGTGCCGGCGACGTCGGTCGTCTTGTAGCCGGCCGGCGCGGCGACGTTGCCGACCCGGATGACCTGTGCGTTGCCCGCCGCCTTGGAGCCTTCCGGAGCGAGCACGTCCAGAGCGGACTGCGAGGGCCCGGGCAGCGTCGTGCCGTCGGTGAACAGCAGCGGCGCGCGAAACGGCGCCGCCATGAGCGCCGAGGCGGCGACCGCGACGCGCCAGTCGCTGGCGTCGACGAGCGTCACCGCGCTCGGCTTGCGCGCCGGGTCGGGGAACACCGCGCGCGCCACGGCGGCGGCGGTCTGCGTCGGGTCGGCGCCCGGCACGCGGGTCGTGTTCTTCGTCGCGGTCTCGGGGAAGCCGAGGTTCTTCTTGACCTGGCTGGGCGGCGCGAGCAGCGCCGGCTGCGACGGGTCGTCGGAGCGCACCTCCCGGCCACAGCCACCCACGGCGAGCGCGGCGAGCAGGACGAGGGCGACGCGGCTGGGTACACCGAGGCGCGGCATCGGGGCGGCACATTAGCGGTCGGTGCCGCGCGAAAACCTCACCCGCGCCCACCACCCACGCGTACCCGGGCGGCGGCGACACGGTATCGACGACCGTGATGTGCGCCCGCTCGGCGGTCCTCCTGGCGCTGACCGCGGTCTGCGTCGCGGCCACGCCCGCTCGCGCGGCGACCGACGCGCAGTTGCTGCGCCGCCATGCGCCGGTGCTCGTCCTGGATGCCCGCGAGCCCGGCCCGCCGCTCTCCATCGCGCCGTTTCTGCGCGGCGCCCGCGGTGCCGCCGCCCGCGCCGCGCCGCCGCGCGTCTACGGCCACTCCGTGAGCGACGGTGGCCGGCGCTGGCTGCAGTACTGGCTCTTCCATCCCGACAACCCGCAGGACCGCGGGATCGTGCGCAGCGGCCGCCACGAGGCGCGCGGCGACGGCGCGCGCGTGCGCCCGCCCGTGACGGTGATCGCCGACGATCGCCCCGCCTGGGTCGCCTCGCGGATGCGCTGGGGTGCCAGCCGCGCCGCCTGATGGAACCCGGTGGAGAGCTCCAGCCCGCTCGGCCCCCGCTTTCAGCCCGATGCGCGCTGGAGCCAGCCGGCCTCCTTTCACGCCGGCGCGCGCGCGTGCGGGTCCGGGCCACCCGGCTACCCGTGGTGGGCGTTCGCGGGCCTCGGCGGCGCCGCGCTGCTCGCGCTTGCCGCCATCTTGCGCAGGCGCGCATCGCCCGCGTGCTAGAAACAACGAAGACCACCACCCCCAGGAGGCACGATGGCCGGCATGTCCGGACGGATGTCCACCGTCATCAAGGCGAAGATCTCCAAGCTGCTTGACAAGGCAGAGGACCCAGGCGAGACGCTCGACTACAGCTACACCAAGCAGCTGGAGTCCCTGCAGCAGGTCAAGAAGGGCATCGCGGACGTTGTGACGGCGAAGAAGCGCCTGGGCATGCAGGCCCAGAAGCTCGAGCAGTCCGTCGTCAAGCTCGATACGCAGGCGCGTCAGGCGCTGGCGGCTGGCAACGAGGAGCTCGCGCGCACGGCGCTGGAGCGCAAGCAGGTCGCCCAGACCGAGCTGCAGTCGCTGGACCAGCAGGTCACCGAGCTGCAGTCCCAGCAGGAGAAGCTGACCGAGTCCGAGAAGCGCCTGCGCACGAAGATCGAGGCCTTCCGGACCAAGAAGGAGGTCATCAAGGCCCAGTACTCCGCCGCGGAGGCACAGGTGCGCATCTCCGAGGCCGCCACCGGCGTGGGCGAGGAGATGGCCGACGTCGGCCTGGCGATGCAGCGCGCGGTCGACAAGACCGAGGACATGAAGGCGCGCGCGTCGGCGGTCGAGGAGCTCGAGGCCGCGGGCACGTTCGAGGATCTCACCGCGCTCGGCTCGGGCCAGGACGACATCGACCGTGAGCTCGCTGCGCTCGGCGGGGGCGGAATGGTCGACGACGAGCTGTCGAAGATGAAGGCCGAGCTCGGCATGGGCTCGCCGGCGACGTCACCGGGCGAGCTGGAGTCCGGCGAGGGGGAGAAGTCGTGATCGTCCGGATCATGGGAGAGGGTCAGTGGCGGCTGTCCGACGACGTCCAGGAGCGCGTCAACGCGCTCGACAACACGGCGGTGGCCGCGGTCGATGCCGATGACGAGGACGCTTTCCACGCCGCCTTCGAGGAGATGCTGGAGGCAATTCGCAGCGAGGGCGAGCACCTCGGCGACGAAGAGATCGAGACCTCCGACGTGATCGTGCCGCCGGCCGACACCTCGTTCGCCGAGGCGGCGGCCGAGTTCACCGGCGAAGGCCTGATCCCGGACTGAACGCCCGCTCGCGTGGCGCTTTTCGGGCGCGGAGCGCCCGAAAAGCGCGACGCGGACCGGCACGGCAAGACCGGCTAGATCGGGATCCCCCAGAGCGGAAACCAGCGCTCGAGCTCGGGCTCGATCGGCAGCTCGCCGGAGATGATCGCCTTGATCTGCAGCTCGCGCTCGCCGTCGCGCGCCTGCTGCCCGGAGGCCGGCACGAACGGGTACCAGGCGCCGCGCTTGTAGTTGTAGATGAAGTACAGGGCGCGGCCCTTGGA
>JBBSQG010000360.1:0-3679 GCA_038258125.1 Solirubrobacterales bacterium | reverse complement strand
CCGCTGAGCTGGACCGTGCGCCGCGGCTGACCCGCCCGCCCGCTCGTTCGGCATGGCCGAACGAGCGCAACCCAGCGCGGTGTACGACGTTCATGCAATCGTCACGCCCATTGAGCAGATGGACGACGCCAGCGAGCACACCTTCCTCTTCGCCGATCTCGTCGGCTTCACGTCGTTCACCGAGCAGGTCGGTGACGACATCGCGGCCGATGTCGCGGTGGCGTTTCAGATCAAGGCCGAGCGGATGGCGCTCGACTATGGCTGCGTCGTCATCAAGAAGCTCGGCGATGCGGTGATGATCCACGGCGACGACGCGACCCGGGTCGTCGCGGTGGCGCTGCGCCTGCGCCGTGAGCTGGCGGCCGAGGGCGGCTACCCGCCGCTGCGGATGGGCGTGCACTCCGGCAGCGCCGTGGAGCGCGACGGCGATTGGTACGGCTCGACGGTCAACGTCGCGGCGCGCGTGGCGGACGCCGCCGGAGCCAACGAGATCCTCCTGAGCCTGAAGACGCGCGAGCGGATCGCCCGCGCCGGCGTGACGATCGCCGACCGGGGCGCGCGCAGCTTCAAGAACGTGACTGCGCCGCTGGCCGTGTTCGCCGCGGCCGCCTGAAGTGCCGCCGCCCGCTTCCTTCGCGCCGCGACGCGCACCAAAAGAAAGGACGCCACGGGGAAGAGGCGCCCTTTCCTTCGGTCGGTGCAACGCTCCGCTGGAACGACGCGGAGCGATGGCTATTCGGGTGGCTTGTCCATGCCAGTCGTCACCTGCTTGGCGTTAGGCGCAGGCGAACGGTGTTCAATGGCAGCGAACAAACGAGCGTCTACGCGCCAAGCCGCTTGGCCGAAGCGGCGGCTCGTTGCTGAGTACTTAGGAGATCCTGATCGTGTTGACCGCCGGGTCAGACGGCGTGCGCGCCGCGACCTCGGCGTACTCGTACTTCGTGCCCGGCTTGGAGCCCGGCTTGCCGAAGCCGAAGCCGGCCGACTCGAGCACCGCGACGGCGTCGAGGATCTTGTAGAAGCCACCCGCGCCGGTCGTCGGCAGCCCTGGGACCTGCTCGCGCTGGCCGAACTTCGCGTACACGCGGTCGTTGCCCAGCTTGCCGAGCGACTGCAGCGCAAGCGCGCGATGGACGGCCTCCGTGGCCATGATCTCCGCCGAGTAGCGCGCGAACTTCGAGCCGCTGAGGGTCCCCTGGCGGGCGAACACCGTCGTCGCGAGCAGGTAGGCGTTGATGAACACCTGGTCGCCGACGACGAGCGTCGTGAGCAGGTTGTCGGCGGAGGCGAAGACCTCGTTGGGCACGTAGATCGTCGTCGTGGCCGGCTTGCCGCCGACGGCGCTGGAGGTCAGCAGCTCGTAGTGGTTCTTCTCCTGCTGGGCCGCCGCCCGGATGTTGCGCCGCGTGACGGCGTCCAGCTTGTCGCCAAGCTTCTCGGGACCGACGGTGTTGACGATCGTCGCCAGCACCTCGGCGGTGGCGGCCACTGTCGTGAGGTTCTCGACCGAGTTGGCCGAGTCGGTCTTGACGGCGGCGAAGGCGTCGCCCGACGCCATCCCGAGCAGACCCATCGAGCCGAGCGCGGCCGCCGTGGTCTTGACGAGCGTGCGACGCGTGGCTGCCGACTCGTGCGAGTTCTGGCGGTCGATGGTGTCAAAGAGATGATTCGTGACTTCGGACATGCGGCTCCGTTCTGCGCGCCGCGGCGCGGCCGCGTGCGTTTCGATGTCAGGGCGTGGACGCGATGCGCCCTGCCAGCACAAGCGCGCGGCGGCGGTCCGTGGATCACTGCTGGCGTCCTGGCGCTCACCACCTCCCGTGGTGCGTGCCGGCGCAGGCGCCGGATCGTGGGCGCTTTCGTGGATCTCGTCGCCCCTGGCAGGTGGTGAGAAGTCCATGAGAGCCGCGCACGTGGCCGCGGGTTGCCCGGCAACTGCGTCATCGTGTGCGCCGTGCGACACCGTCTGCTGAGCCTCGCCCTCGCGCTTGTCCTCGTGGCGGGTGCGGCGACGGTCGTGAGTGCGGGCCCGAAGGTTGCCGATGCGGCGCAGGCGGCGAAGAACGCCAAGAAGAAGGCCACGAAGCTGAAGACCATCAAGGGCACCAATGGTCCCGACACGCTCGTCGGGACGCGCGGGCGCGATCGGCTCGACGGTCGCGGCGGCGACGACTTCCTGCGCGGCGGCGCGGGCAACGACCGGCTCAGCGGCGGCTCGGGCGACGATGTGCTCGCCGGTGACGCCGGCAACGACGTCCTCATCGGCGGGCCCGGGGCCGACCAGTTGATCGGTGGCGCCGGCAACGACAGGATCGATGCCCGCAGCGGGGGCGGCGATGTCGTCGTCGGCGGTGACGGGCGCGACACGATCCGCGCCAAGGACGGGGCGCGCGACCGGATCACGTGCGGCCGGGGCCGCGACACGGTGTACGCGGACCGGATCGACAGCATCACGCGCGACTGCGAGATCCGGCGGCGTGGCTGAGGACGACGGCGGACCCGTCGTCCTGCTCGTCGACGACGACGCCGCGATCCGCCGCTCCGTCGGTGCCGGTCTGGAGCTCGAGGGCTTCCGCGTCGTGCGCGCGTCCGGCGGACGCGCCGCGCTGGCGGCGATCGACTCCGTCCACCCGTCGGTGATCCTGCTTGACCTCGCGATGCCCGACCTCGACGGCCTCGAGGTCCTGCGCCGGCTGCGCTCGGGCGGCGACGACGTCCCGGTCTGCGTGCTCTCCGCCCGCGACGAGGTCGAGGATCGCGTCCGCGGGCTGCAGGCGGGCGCCGACGACTACGTCGTCAAGCCGTTCGCCCTGGAGGAGGTGACCGCGCGCCTGCAGGCGCTGCTGCGCCGCCGGCCCGTGGCGCCCGAGGCGATCCTCAGCGTCGGTGACGTCGCGCTGGACCCGCGCGCCCACGAGGCCCGCCGCGGCGAGCGCGAGCTCGGCCTCACGCGGCGCGAGTTCGAGCTGCTGCAGCTGTTCATGCGCCACCCCGGCGAGGTCCTCGACCGGGCCCGCCTGCACGAGGAGGTCTGGGGCTACACGTTTGACCCGGGCACGAACATCGCCGACGTGTTCGTCGGCTACCTGCGGCGCAAGCTCGAGGCCGAGGGTGAGCCGCGGGTGCTGCAGACCGTGCGCGGGATCGGCTTCATCCTGCAAGTCTGAGCATGTGCGCAGTCTCCGCGGTCGCCTGACGCTCGGCATCACGCTCGTGCTCGCGGTCGTGCTGGCCGGGGCCGGGCTCGTCGTGGCGCGCTACGTCGACCGCTCTGAGCGCAGCGCGCTCGACGATCAGCTCAAGCGCGTGCTCGAGTTCTCGCGCGAGACGGCGCTGTCGGCCGTGCAGCGCGAGCTGCCGTCCCAGGACCGGCGGCTGGACAACGTCCTGTCGGCGTCGGGCACCTCGCTGCGGCTGCTGCTCGATGGGCGCGAGCTGCCGGCGTTCGGCCGACCGCCGCCGCCCGGGCGGCCGACGCCGCGCAACGGCCTGCACACGTTCACCGCCGGCGGCGAGCGCTACCGCTCCTACGCGATCCGGCTGGAGGCGCTCGGCGGCCTGGCGCGGCTGGAGGTGACGCGGCGGCTGGGACCGACGGAGCGCAAGCTGTCAGCGCTGAACCGGCGGTTGCTCGCCTTCGGGACCGCGGCGCTGCTCGTCGCGGCGCTCGGCGTCTGGT
>JBBSQG010000359.1:0-3690 GCA_038258125.1 Solirubrobacterales bacterium | reverse complement strand
GACGAAGCGCGCGTGCAGACCGCGCGGACGCGCGTCGAGGCGCAGCTGGTAGGCGTCCGCGCCACCGGCCCAGACCGGCTCGGCACCGGCTCCGCCCGCGTGGTCGCCCGCCATCTGCGTCCAGCGGCCCCAGCGCCCGCTGCCCGCGTCGCGCACGCGGATCCGCGCTGCGGCTAGGCGGGCGGGCGCCGCCCATCGCAGCCCGACGAGGTCAAAGCGCTTCGGCGCGGCGATGACCGGCGAGCGCGCGCCGCCGTGCGCCGTGCGCGCCCAGCCAGCGGCGTCGACGGCCTGCTCGAACTCGACCGCCCGCGGGACGAACGGGCGGGCTGAGAGCACGGGGGCGGCGAGCCAGACGATCAGGCCCGCGGCCAGCAGCATCACGGTGAGGCGGCGCATCGCAGGAGGAACACGATGGCGGCCCGTGCGGTGCGGTTCGCACGATGTCTTGCGGGGCGGCCTCGGCGGCCGACTACGGAACGAGCTCGGGGGCCTTGTCGACGAGCGCAGTGCGGAAGTCGCGCAACGCATCGAGGGCCGCCGGCGTGAGCGTCTTGCAGCCGATGTAATGGCGCCACGCGACCGCCGCCACGGCGAACGGCATCTTCGTGTTGTTCTGCATCAAGACGCTGTGGTAGGCGCCGCCACTGCCCTTGACGTCCTCGTTGAAGAGCGACTCGAGCTGGGAGACGACCTTCTCGTCGGTTCCCGGGCGGTACTGAAACAGGATCCGCCCGTGCTCGAGCGTGTGCACCCACGAGCCGATCTTCGGCTCGTTGTCCGGCGCGTAGAGGCCGGCCTGAGCCTCGAGTCCAGGCGGCAGATGAGCGCCCGAGGTCGGCGGGTTGGACTTGTAGTCCGCCGCCGTGAACTCCTTGTCCTCGTGCTCCTGGCCGTAGTTCGGAAGCGAGCGGTACTCGCAGCCGGCCTGCTTGGCGGCGGCCGCCACGTCCGCGACGCTGACGTCGCTGTCGTCGTCGCCACCCCCGGCAAGCCCGAACACGACGCCCGCGACGATCGCGCACGCCACGACGACGCCGCCGACGATCTGCAGTAGGCGCTTGCGCTTGGAGGCGGCCGCGGCGGCTGCCTCGCGCGCCAGGCGCTCCTGGCGGCGCTGCTCCTTCTCCTCTTGGCGGCTGGACATCGGGCGCAAGCCTAGTGGGCCGGCCGCGAACGTGGACCACCCACCAGCGCCGGAGCGCGCGCGGAGGGCTAATCGCAGCCAGGCGTCGGGGCTCAGGAGGCGGCGGTGCCCCTCGAGCGCCGGGCGCCGCGGCGCGCCGGCTTCCAGCAGTCGTCGAGGAAGCCGGCGATCTCCTCGGTCAGGCGCGCGGGCGTCAGGCGCAGCTCGACCAACGAGCTGGCCTCCAGCAGACGCCCGTTGGGCAACTCGTCGGCGAGCATGCCGGCGTCGGTCAGCGGGTGGATCGGATCGCGGCGATGGCCGATGACGAGCGTCGGCGCGACGATCGCCCGGCGCTCGGCCGGGCTTGGCGCCACGCGCCCGAAGAACAGCCCCTGCAGCACGGCGCCGCTGGGTCCCGGATCCTGGCGGACGGTGTCGAGCACGACGTCGCCGTAGAACGGCAGCAGCTGGCGGGGGACCGCCCGTGCCGCCAGCGCCAGCAGCCGGTACAGCGGCTGGGCGACCGCGAGGCCGATCATGAGCGGACCGAACGCCACGATGCAGCCGATCAGCGCGCTGTCGAGAACCGGCATCTCAATCACCATTCCGCGCACTCGCTGGGGCGCGAGATGGCCGACCTCCAGCGCCGCGTTGGCGCCCAGCGACGTGCCGAGGATCACCGCCTCGTCGACGGCAAGGTGATCGAGCAGCACGACGACCTGCTCGGCGAACAGGGTCGTCGAGTAGCGCGCCGGCTCGGCAGGCCGGTCCGAGCGGCCGTGGCCGAGCAGGTCGATCGTGACCACGCGGTTGCCGCGCGCCGCGAGCGCCAGTGCGAGCGGCTCGTGCATCCGCTGGGACAGCAGCAGCCCATGGACAAGCACGACCGTTCGCGCCCCGGCCCCGTACTCCGTGTACGCGATGCGCTGCCCGGCATGGCGGAAGCTGGCGATCACGCAACGATACGGCCCGTCGCCCGGGTACCCTCGATCCCTGATGGCCCGTTCCCCCCGTCCGCTCGACGGTCGTGTCGTCGCCATCACCGGCGGCGCGCGCGGCATCGGCCGCGCCACCGCGCAGGCGTGCGTGCAGGCGAGGATGAAGGTGGCGATCGGCGACCTCGACCTCGTCGCGGTGCAGCAGACCGCGGACGAGCTCGGCCACGGCACGATCGCGCTCGCGCTCAACGTCTGCGAGCGCGCGTCGATGCGCCGCTTCCTCGATGCCGCCGAGGCGCAGCTCGGGCCGCTCGACGTGCTCGTCAACAACGCCGGCATCATGCCGCTGGCGCCGTTCACCGAGGAGTCCGACGCCAGCGCGCACCGGCTTATCGACATCAACGTCCACGGCGTGCTGCACGGCATGAAGGAGGCGCTGCCGCGAATGCGCGCCCGCGGTCGCGGCCACCTGGTGAACATCGCCTCGACGGCTGGCAAGGTCGGGTTCGCCGGCGGCGCGACGTACTCGGGCACCAAGCACTTCGTCGTCGGCGTCAGCGAGAGCGTGCGCGCCGAGCTGCGCGGCACGCCGATCGAGGTCACGTGCGTCATGCCGGGCGTCGTCAACACCGAGCTGGCGGCCGGGACGCCGCCGGCCCGCTTCGTCCCGCACATCGAGCCCCATCAGGTCGCCGACGCGATCGTCGCCGCGCTGCGCGCCCCGCGCTTTGAGGTCTTCGTCCCGCGCCGCATCGCGCCGCTGCAGAAGCTCGGAGGCGCCGTCCCGACGCGCATGCGCGACGGCTTCGCGCGGCTGCTCGCGCTCGACCGCGTGCTCGGCGCGCCCGACACGGGGGCGCGCCGGGCCTATGAAGAGCGCGCCGCGCGCTCGGGGACCGACGGCAAGGACTGAGGGCCCACACGTAGCCGCGGCGCCCCGGCTACTCCCAGCCGAGCACGAGCTCGCCGTCGAGGTGCTCCGCCAGCCGCAGGGCCTCGCGCGCTGCGCCGGCGCGCACGGCGTCGTCGACCGGCGCGAACGGCTCGATGACGACGTTCACCTCGCCGTACTTCGCCTCGTGGCGCCAGACGCCGACGATCCGCCCGTCGACGAGCAGCACCGGCGACAGCCAGCCCTGACGGCGGTGGACGCGCGCCCTGTGCGCGGCCGCGAGGACCGGGCTGTCGTCGCGCGGCGCCGCGACGACGTACTGGTCGAAGGCCGGCAGCAGCGAGACGATCCCCTCCGGACGGGCTCCCCCGGCGGCCTCGACGTCGGCGCGCAGCATCCAGCCTGCAAAGCCCTCGACGCTGACCTGCTCGACCTCCTCGCCGAGCGCTGCGATCAGCCGTCCCGCCTGCGCCGCCGACGGCATCCCGAACCAGCGCGCGAACGTCTCGCGCGACGCCGGACCGCAACAGGCCAGATGGCGGCGGATCACCGCGGCCATCGCCTCGCGTGGTGGATCGGGACGCCAGCCCGCCCCGAGCCACAGATCCGGGCGCGTGAAGCACACCCGCTGGCCGCGCGGCGCAGCGAACACGACGTCGCCGCGGAAGGCGGCCAGCTTGGGCATCGTGCCGAAGCTCCCGCGAACTGCGTCGCCGAGGCGTGGCTCGCCG
>JBBSQG010000358.1:0-3700 GCA_038258125.1 Solirubrobacterales bacterium | reverse complement strand
GCGCGCGCGGACGCCCGCGCTGCCGCGTCGGCGCGGCCGGCGGTCTCACGCAGCGCGTCGTCGTCGAGCCGGTTCGTCGACGCCAGCGCCGCGTGCCCGTCGCGGACGATCAGGATCTCGACCTCGGTGTCGTCGACCCCGGTCGCCTGCGTCGCGGTCGAACGCGCGAATCGCGACACGAGCGAGCGCTCCCGCACGACCGTCACCTGCTGCTCGTCACCGGCACCGGCGGCCAGCGCGAGCGCGCGTGCGGCGATCTCGGGCGGCGCTTGGCCGGTGCTCATCACGCGACGCCGACCTCGACTTCGCGAAAGCGCGCGGGCGCGGTCCCGTGCGAGACGCGCATGACCTGCCCCGGCTCGCCCTTGCCGCAGTTGCCGACCCCCCACAGCCGCCACGCCGGCGCCGAGCAGACGGCGTCCAGGCCGCCCCAGAACGTCGGCGTCACACCCGCGTAGGAGGCGTTGCGCAGCAGCCGGCCGAGCTCGCCGCCGCGGATCTCGCGCGCGATCTCCGTGCCGAACTGAAAGTGCAGACGGCGGTCGTCGATCGACCACGAGCGGTTGGTCTCCAGATAGAGGCCGTCGTCGGTGGCGGCGACGAGATCCTCCAGCGAGCCGGCGTCGCCCGGCTCGATCGAGACGTTCGTCATGCGCACGATCGGCTGGCGCACGAAGCCGTCGGCGCGGGCGCAGCCGCCGGAGCGCGGCAGGCCGACCGCGGCGGCCGAGCCGCGGTCCGACAGCGCCGCGTGCAACACGCCGCCGGTGATCAGCGGCGTGCGCGCCGCGGCGACGCCTTCGTCGTCCCAGCCGAACGTGCCCAGGCCGCCGGGCAGCGTCGCGTCGGCGGTGATGCTCAGCTGCTCTGAGCCGTAGCGCAGCGTGCCGAGATCCTCCGGCCCGACCCAGCTCGTGCCCGCGTAGGAGGCCTCCATGAGCAGCATGCGATCGAGCTCGAGCGCGTGGCCGATCGACTCGTGGATCTGCAGGGCGAGCTGCTCGCCGCCGAGGATCACCGTCATCCGGCCGGCCGGGCACTCCGGCGCGCTGAGCAGCTCCAGCGCCTCGGCGGCGACGCGCGGCGCATGGCCGACGAGGTCGAGGCCGAGCACGTGCTCCCAACCCGCGCAGGCCGCCGAGCCGCCGTGCGCGCCGGGGTGGGAGCGCACCTGCAGCTCGTCGCCGTCGACCGCGATCGCGGCCACCCCCGCGCCGCACTCGACGCGCTCCTGCGTGCAGGCCGCGCCCTCGCTGGATGCGAAGGCGCTGCGGACGCGGCGGCTGGCGCAGGACGCGTCAGAACGGACGATGCGCCGATCGCCGCGCAGTGCCGCCTCGGCTGCGCAGAGCAGCTCGAGCTTGGTCTCCAGCGAGACCGCGAACGGGTCCTGCTCGTGCCCGCCACACCAGTGGCCGCGTGCGGCTGGCACCGGCGCGAGCGGGCCCGGCGGCCCGCCGGGCTGGCTCTCGGCGATCGCCAGCGCGCGGGCCAGCGCACGCTGCGCGCCGGCGCGCGTCGTCTCGCGCGTGGCGGCGAAGCCCCAGCCGCCGCCCGCGCGCACGCGCACCCCGATCCCGTCGGCAGAGCCGCTGCCGACGCGGTCGACACGCCCGTTGCGCACGAGGATGTCCTCCTCGTCGGTCGCCACGTGGCGCGCCTCGACGTAGGTGCAGCGCGGCGGCGCGGCGCCGACAGTCTCGGTCAGCAGGTCGAGCATCGCGGCAGTATCCCGGCTCGTGCGCCTCGTTCCATCACGACATACGATCGCGCCGGTGCGCGCCTGTGACATCTGCCGGACGGCCTTCTGGGCGATCGTGCTGGCCGCGGGGCTCGCCGGCTGCGGCCAGGGCGACGGCTCACGCGCCGGCGGGGCGCCGTCGAGCCGGCTCGTCGACCTCACCCGGCCGCCGCCGCTCGTCAATGCGCTCGACATCGATCCGGCCACGCAGGAGTTCCTGCTGACGACGAACCGGGGCTTCTACCGCATCGGACGCGACTCGGGAACGGTGACGACCATGCGCGCCCGCGCCCGCGCGGGCGCCAAGTCCGCGCCGGTCGGCCGCTTCCTCGAGGTCGCCGTGGCCGGTCCGGGACGGCTCGTCGGCTCGGGCCATCCCGACACGGACGGCTCGCTGCCGGAGCTCCTCGGGGTGATGGACTCCGCCGACGGCGGGCGGACGTGGCGCGTCATCGCGCGCCTGGGCACGAGCGACCTGCACAAGTTCGTGCTCAAGCACGATCGCCTCTACGCGACCGACGCGGCAACCGGCACGCTGCTCGTCTCGCGCGACGGCGGGCGGCGGTTCAGCGAGCAGTTCACCCCCAACGGCATCCTGATCGGCGACTTCGACGTCGACCCGGCGAACCCGCGGCGGATCGTCGCGGCGAGCGACGGCGAGCTGTTTCGCTCGACCGATGGCGGCGCGGCCTGGCAGCGGATCGCCCGCGCGACCGGCATCCGCCTGGCCTGGCCGGCGCCCGGCGCGCTCTACCGGGCGCTGAAGGACGGCAGCGTGCAGCGCTCCTCCGACGGCGGCGACACGTGGCAGGCCGTGGGCCGCGTCGGCGGCGAGCCCTACCGCTTCAAGGCGCTGTCGCGCGAGGAGCTCTACCTCGCGCTCAGCGACGGCACGATCGTCCACACGCGCGACGGCGGGCGGACGTGGGAGGAGGCGTTCGTGCCGTAGATCCCGCCGGTTGCGTCGCCCTCCGCGCGCTCAGTACGCCGCCGCGTACAGCGCGCGCAGCTCGTCGCGACCGGCCCGGGGCGGCGTGTGGTCGAGCTCGGCGCGCTGCGACGCCGCGTCGGCGCACTCGTCGAGAGCCGCCTCGTCGACGCCGTGCTCGCGCAGCTGAGCGGACCGCGCGCGGCGGGCGAGATCGGTCGCCAGGCCGATCAGCGCGCCCGCGCCGGGCGCGCCGCGGCGCTGCAACGCGGCGAGCGTGTGCGGCAGCATCGCCGCGTTCGACGGCCCGTGGCCGACGCCGGCGACGCGCGCCAACGTCTGCGACATGACGTGATGCAGGCCATAGCCGGCGCTGTCGATCGTGTAACCCGACAGCAGCGCGGCCAGCGCCAGCAGCTCGCGATCGGGCTCCCCGTCGTCGGCGTCCACGCCGGCGTAGGCGGTCCCGATCAGCCGCGCGGCCTCGCGGCCGGCGAGCGCCGGCACGGGGCTGGAGCGGATCGTCGCCGGGCCCTCGGCCGCGTGGGCGAGCGCGTTGGCGGCGCTCGCGGCGAGCTCGATCACCGGCTGTGACGCGCTCAGTCGCGGCTCGTTGACGATGATCGCCGGGCGCACCCCCGGCAGCGAGCCGTCCGCGCCGGCGGCCCGCCGGTGTACGACGGTCATCTCGGCGGCGCTGAGCGTCGTCGGGATCGCGGCGACCCGCGGGCGCTCGCCGGGCGCGCGGGCGGCGGCGATCGCCTTCGCGGTGTCGATCACCCGCCCGCCGCCGAGCGCCACGATCAGCGCGCCGGGCGTTGCGTCGACGCGCTGGAGCGGCGCGCCGGCGAGCTCGTCGACGCGACCGGCCGGCTCGTGGTGGACGGCGCCCGCGCGCTCGGCCAGCGCCGGTGCGGCCGCGAGATCGCGCGGCGTGGGCAGCCGCGGGTACGCGTCTCCGAGCGCGGCGCGAGCACGATCGAGCGCGGCGCGGCCGAAGGGCACCGGGCGCTCGCCGTCCTGCCAGGGGG
>JBBSQG010000357.1:0-3719 GCA_038258125.1 Solirubrobacterales bacterium | reverse complement strand
GATCGCGCTCGCGATCGGCGACGTCGTCGGGCGCGGGATCGAGGCCGCCTCGACGATGGGTCAGATGCGCAGCGCGCTGCGGGCGATTCTCATGCAGGCCGACGACACGGGGACGATGGCCGACCGGCTGAACCGCTTCACGCTCACCCTCGGCTCCGACGAGGCGATCATGACGACCGTCGTGCTGGCGATCCTCGAGCCCAGCACCGGACGGCTGCATTTCACGAACGCCGGCCATCCGCCGCCGCTCGTCGTGCGGCCCGACGGCAGCGCGCAGTACCTCAGCGAGACGCCGTCGCCGCCGATGGGCGTCCTCGCCACACCCCGCTATGCACAGCACACGCGCGTGCTCGAGCCGGGCTCCACGCTCGTGCTCTTCACCGACGGCCTGATCGAGGATCCGGCGGAGGTGCTCGACGTCGGCCTCCAGCGGCTGCTCCGCGAAGCGGCCGAGGCGACGGATGCGAACGACGGGGCCGACGCGATCTGCGAGCAGCTGCTCGAGCGCCTCACGAGCGCCGCCGCGCAGTCCGACGACGTGACGATGCTCGTCGTGCGCCTATCGGAGACGCTTGGCCTGAAGGTCGCGCTCGAGGTCTCCAACGAGGCCGGCGGGCTGCACGCGATGCGCCAGACCCTACGCCGCTGGCTGGCCGAGCGCGGCGCCGGCGTGGACGAGGCCGACGACGTGATCATGGCCTGCAACGAGGCCTGCGAGAACGCCGTCGAGCACGGCTACGGCTTCGGCGACGACCTCTTCGCCGTCGAGTTCGGCGACGACGGCGACGGCGATCTCGCCGTCTGCGTACGTGACCACGGGACGTGGCGCGAGCCGCAGATCACCCCCGACCGCGGACGCGGGCTACCGCTCATGCGCAACCTCATGGACGAGGTCGACGTGCAGCCGCGGCCCGGCGGCACGACGATCCTCATGCGCCGACGGCTGACAGCTCGCGGTCCGCTGCCGTAGCGTTCGCTGCGTCCACGCTGACCTCGCGCAGCTGGGCGATCGTCTGGCGCAGGATGCGCGAGACCTGCATCTGACTGAGTCCGACGACGGCGCCGATCTCGGCCTGCGTCATGTCCTCCTCGAAGCGCATCCGCAGCATCGCTCGCGCGCGCGGCGAGACGTACGCCATAAGGCGATCGAGCTCGGCGCGCTGCTCGGCGCGCTCGAGGTCCGGATCGTCGGCGCCGAGCGTGTCCTCCAGCGAGGCCGCCTCGCCGGGCTCGCCCAGCGGCGCGTGCAGCGACAGCGCGCCGCGCGCGCTGCGCGCCTGCATCCCTTCGAGGACCTGCTCGTCGGTCACGCCGACCGCTGCGGCCAGCTCGCCGGTCGTCGGGGAGCGGTCGAGCTGCTGCGTGAGGCGTGCCAGCGCGCCCTCGACACGCAGCGTCAGCTCCTGGACGCCGCGTGGCGGGCGCACCATCCACGTGTGATCGCGGAAGTGGCGCTTGAGCTCGCCGGCGATCGTGGGGACGGCAAACGAGCTGAACGCGTAGCCGCGCGCCGGGTCGTAGCGGTCGATCGCCTTCACCAGGGCGATCGAGGCGACCTGGACGAGGTCCTCGAACGGCTCGCTGCCGCGCTGGTAGCGGCGTGCCAGCGAGCGCGCGAGCGGCAGGAAGCGCTCGATCAGCTCGGCGCGGGCATGACGATCGCCACGTTCGATCCACGCCTTGAACAGGCGTGCGTCGTCACGCGCCCGGCGCTCGTCGTCGAGGCCGGTCGTCTGCGGTTCAGCGGGCGCGCGGTCGCCATGGGCAACCACGACCGCCGAGTCAAGTGCAGCCACGTTCTCACCTCATAACCAGATGTGCCTTCGATGACCTGCGGCACCTGTCTGGTGACAGGCGAGCGGTCGTCCCTGTGCCAGCCGTACCCGTGACTTCTGGGCCGAAAACACGAGTTCTCGTTGCCTTGGCCACCCCGTCGTGGTGCTGCGCGGGACGTTGCTGAAGGGCGAGCGGATCCTCGTGCCCGCAGGTGCCGCAGCGGCCACTGGTGACGGAGCCCGCCCTCCCGCCCATCCCTGAATCGCGGCGGCGTTTGCCGGGCGGCGATACTGTTGTTCACGTAGTCGTCACCGAACCCGACGGGAGCGGTGATGACGGCGCACATGACCTGCGGCAGCCGGTGATCTTCGCGCAAGGACCGCCGGACACCTCGGCAGAACCCCTTCCCACAGAGGTAGCCGTGCCCGCAGATCCGCTGTCTGAGGACCACGCGCCGTTTCACATCGGCCTGCACCCCGAGCGCGATGTCGTGCGCGTCGTCCCCTCCGGCGACCTCGACCTGGCCACCGCGCCCGAGCTCGAGGCGCAGCTGCAGGAGCTGCGCCGGTCAGGCTTCGAGCGGGTCGTGCTCGACCTGCGCGAGCTGCGCTTCGTCGATTCCAGCGGGATCCGCGTCATCGTCCGCGAGCATCAGCACGCCGGCGCCAACGACCGCGAGCTCTCGCTCATCGGCGGATGCCCGGCGGTCCAGCGAGCGCTCGAGCTCTGTGGGCTGCTCGGGCACCTGCACTTCGAGCCCGACTGAGCCGCGGCCGTGTGAGACGGCCGGCGGGAGGTCACGCCATGAGAATCGGTTCTCGGCGGGATCGCGGGCCCAGTGGACCCGTCCGCTGGTGGCGCGGGGTCGGTGCTCTACGCCGAGCCCCGCAGTGGGGCGGCAAGGCGCGCCGTGGCGACGGCGATCGCCGAGGGATTGGCGTCGACGAGCACGAAGCGCCGCCCCACGTCGCGGCAGACGGCGCCGAGCGTGCCCGACCCCGCGAACGGATCCAGGCACCAGCCGCCCGGGCGCGAGGATGCGGCGACCATGCGGCGCACGATCCCGGCGGGCTTCTGCGTCGGGTAGCCGGTCTTCTCGCGCGAGCTCGTCGGCACGATCGTGTGCCACCAGCAGTCGCTCGGGCGCTTGCCGCGCGCGGCCTTCTCGGGCCCGACCAGCCCCGGTGCCATGTAGGGCTCGCGGTCGACCTCGTCGTCATCGAAGTGGTACAGAGCGCGGTCGCGGACGTAGACGAGGATTGTGTCGTGCTTGGCCGGCCAGCGCCGCTTCGGGCGGCCGCCGTAGTCGTAGATCCAGATCAGCTCGTTGAGGAAGCACTTCGGGCCGAAGAGCTCGTCGAGCAGGAGCTTGCAGCGGTGGGCCTCGCGGTAGTCGAGATGCAGGTACAGCGTGCCGTGCGGCGCGAGCAGCTCGCGCACGCGCTCCAGGCGCGGGGCGAGGAAGCCGGCGTAGTCGGCGAACGTGTCGGCGTAGTGCAGGTTCCCGCGGCGCTGCTCGCTGCCGGTGTTGAACGGTGGGTCGAGGTAGGCCATGTCGAACGCGCCGTCGGGCAGCGTCGCCATCGCGGCGAGGTTGTCGCCCGCGATCAGCAGGTCGTCGTCGAGAGCGGCGGGGGCCCCGGCGGTGAGGGTGCGCATTGCCGCGCAGCGTACGGCGCACGACGGTCGGCGCCCCATGCCGGAGCGCTCGCCGATCTATGAGATTCGCCTGAGACTTGCCGGCGGTGAGGCACGGGCCGGGCAAGACGACCGTCAACGCCAGTCCCCGATCAGGAGGTTGCATCGATGTTCGCCGACGCCGGACCCCCGCTTGTCCTCATGGCCATTGGGCTCATCCTCTGGCTCGCCGTCACCGCCACCGTCGCGGGCATCTCGATCCAGACGATCGGGATGATCCTGTTCGTCGTCGGCATCGTCTGGCT
>JBBSQG010000356.1:0-3739 GCA_038258125.1 Solirubrobacterales bacterium | reverse complement strand
GTTCAACTCGCCGGTCTGGTTCAACGTGGGATTCGAAGAGAGCCCTCAATGCAGTGCCTGTTTTATCCTTAGTGTCGACGACACGATGGACTCGATCCTCGAGTGGAACACGCAGGAGGGCAAGATCTTCCTTGGCGGCTCGGGCTCGGGCATCAACCTGTCGGACATCCGCTCTTCCAAGGAGCCGCTCTCCAAGGGCGGCACCGCGTCGGGTCCGGTCTCGTTCATGCGCGGCGCCGACTCCTGGGCGGGCACGATCAAGTCCGGCGGCAAGACGCGACGTGCGGCCAAGATGGTCGTCCTCGACATCGACCACCCGGACATCCGCGAGTTCATCTGGTGCAAGGCCAAGGAGGAGAAGAAGGCCAACGCGCTGCGCGACGCCGGCTTCGACATGTCGATCGACGGCGAGGGCTTCATCTCGATCCAGTACCAGAACGCCAACAACTCGGTGCGCCTGACCGACGAGTTCATGCGCGCGGTCGAGAACGACGAGGACTGGCATCTGATCGCGCGCACCACCGGCAAGCCGGTCGGCGATCCGATCCCCGCGCGCGAGCTCATGCGCGACATCGCCGAGGCGGCGTGGCAGTGCGCCGACCCAGGCGTGCAGTACGACACGACGATCAACCAGTGGCACACGTCGCCGGTGTCGGGGCGGATCAACGCATCCAATCCGTGCTGCTTCGTGGGCGACACGCTCGTGAACACGACGAACGGCCCAGTCGAGATCGCGGAGCTGGTTCGTCGGGCAAACGCCGGCGAGCCGCTTCCGTTCGTCGCGAGCGTTACTCCGGCTGGCGAGCCCATCCACGCGCCGATCACGCGAGCGTTCTCGTCGGGGCTGACGACGCAGCTGTGCCATGTAACGACCGAGCACGGTGCGCGATTCTCGTGCACCCCCGAGCATCGCTTCCTGACGACGGACGGTGAGTGGACGCAGGCACGTGAGCTTGTTGGGCGTCGCGTCCGATCGATCGGCGAGAACATCGTCGATGGCGGCGGTCGGGGCCCAGCAGAGCTGACGTTGACCGTGCAGGAGACACTGGTCGTCGATGTGGAGAGCGACCGCGTAGCCCCGACCGAGGTCTACGACCTGGAGATCGCCGGCGTGCATAACTTCTCGATCGGTGGCGACCCCGAGGCGGCCGCGCTTGTCGTCCACAACAGCGAGTACATGCACGTCGACGACTCCGCCTGCAACCTGGCGTCGCTGAACCTCATGAAGTTCCGCCGCCCCGACGGCACCTTCGACGTCGAGTCCTACGAGCACGCGGTCGACGTCATGTTCCTCGCGCAGGAGATCATCGTCGGGCCGTCGAGCTACCCGACCGAGAAGATCGGGATCAACGCGCGGGCATTCCGCCAGCTCGGCCTCGGCTACGCGAACCTCGGCGCGTTCCTCATGTCCAACGGCATGGCGTATGACTCCGACGAGGGTCGCGCCACGGCGGCGGCGATCACCGCGCTGATGACCGGCCGCGCGTACCTCGGCTCGGCGCGGATCGCCGCGGCGATCGGGCCCTACGAGCACTACGAGGTCAACCGCGAGGCGCACAACGCGGTCATGCGGATGCACCGGGACGCGACGCACGCTATCCCCGACACCGCGTGCGTCGACACGGCACTGCGCGACGCCGCGCGCGCGGTCTGGGAGGACGCGGTCGAGGTCGGCGAGGTGCACGGCTACCGCAACGCGCAGGCCAGTGTGTTAGCCCCTACGGGCACCATATCTTTCTTGATGGATTGTGATACGACCGGCGTCGAGCCCGACTTCTCACTGGTGAAGTTCAAGGAGCTCGTCGGTGGCGGGCAGATGACGATCGTCAACCAGACGATCCCGATGGCGCTGCGCACGCTGGGCTACGACGAAGCGCAGGTGAAGGCGATCGGTGCGCACATCGCCGAGCACGCCACGATCGTCGGCGCACCCGACCTGAAGCCCGAGCACCTCTCCGTGTTCGACGTCGCGGTCGGCGAGCGCGCGATCTCGCACATGGGCCACATCAAGATGATGGGCGCCGTCCAGCCGTTCATCTCTGGGGCGATCTCGAAGTGCGTCGCCGGTGACACCCTCGTGGCGAGTTCGCGCGGGCTCGTCCGGATCGGCGCATTGCACAACGGCGAGCACCCCGACAGCTTCCGCGACATGGAGCTGACGATCGCCTCGCTCGACGGTCCGCGCAGCACCGATGCCTTCTACTACGGCGGCGAGCGGCCCGTGCGCGAGGTCAAGCTGCGCTCCGGCCACAAGGTCGTCGGGACGAACAACCACCGGCTGCTGACCTGCGGCGCGGACGGTCTCGTATGGCGCCGGCTCGACGAGCTTCAGCCCGGCGAGCATGTCGCCACCCAGTACGGCGACGACATGTGGTCTACGACGGCGGCCGCATTCGCCGACTTTGTCGCGCCGCGGCCGCACGGCAGCCAGAAGGCCATCACCGTTCCCGAGGCGATGACCGACCGGCTCGCGTTCTTCCTGGGCGCGTTCGTTGCCGAGGGCCACATCGCGCGCAGCAACCACACCGTGCGGATCGCAAATACGGACGAGGGCGTGATCGCGCGTCTCGTGTCGAACACGGAGCACCTGTTCGGCTTCACGCCGCGCGTCTCCCGCGACCCGGGCAAGTGCCCGTCCGTCGATCTGTCGTCCAAGCGTCTGGTCGAGTTCCTCGACTTCCTGGGCGCCGGCGCTCGCGCCACCGACAAGCGCATCCCGGACGCGATCCTGCGCTCGCCGCGCTCGATGGTGCTGGCGTTCCTCGAGGGTCTGTGTCTGGACGCCTACCTCACGACCTCGGGCATGGCGAAGTGGGCGCTCTGCGTGGACTCGCCGGCCCTGCTCGATGACCTGCAGGCGGTGCTGACGAACCTCGGCGTCGTGCACGGCCGCATCAGCAAGTACAACGCGACGTACGACAAGTCCTTCGACGAGGTCTACTGCTGCGGTCGCGAGGCGCAGCGGCTAGTCGCGATGCTCGGCTTCGTCGAGGCGCATAAGCAGCGCGCCGCAGACGAGATCGCCGCACGTGCGTTCGCGCAGAGCACCGCCGACGTCGTGCCCGGGATCACGGGTGTCGAGCTGTACGAGTTGCTTCCGATGGGCACCAGCGGCCGTGGCGGAGCGGGCACCGTCGTGCGGGCTCGCCACCGCCATCTCGTCGATCGTCGTACGAAGCAGGTGTCGCGCGAATCGGTGGTTCGGATCGCGCAGTTGCCGGGCGTCCAGCTGCCCGAATGGATCGACGAGGTCCTCGAGCGAAACCTCCACTTCAGCCCGGTGGCGCAGGTCGCTGACGTTGCAGCACGCGAGGTATACGACGTGTCCGTCCCGGTGACGCACGCGTTCGTGGCCAACGGGATCGTCAACCACAACACCGTCAACCTGCCGCACGAGGCGGGCGTCGAGGACATCGCCGACGCCTACCTGCAGGCGTGGCGGCTGGGCGTCAAGGCGCTGGCGATCTACCGCGACGGATCGAAGACCGCGCAGGCGCTGCGGACCGACGCGCAGCAGGGCGCCGGAGACACGGCGGGCGAGACGGTCGTCGTGGAGGGCTACTCCCAGGAGCAGGTCGACGAGCTGATCGAGGGCGCCGTCGCCACGGCGCGCCAGAAGGCGATCGCCGAGGTCGGCCCCAAGCGCAACCGCATGCCGCGCGAGCGCCAGTCGATCACGCACAAGTTCTCGATCGCCGGCCACGAGGGCTACATCACGGCGGGCATGTACGAGGACGGC
>JBBSQG010000355.1:0-3765 GCA_038258125.1 Solirubrobacterales bacterium | reverse complement strand
GGCCCTCGTAGGGGGCGAGCAGCTCGTACAGGCGCCGCGCGCGCGGACGGTCGTTCAACAGCGCGCACAGCTCGGCGAGCAGCGCCATCGCGACAAGCCACTCGGCGTCGCGGGGGACATCGGCGAAGTCGGCGGCAACGAGCTGCTCGAGCTCGCGGCGCGCCTCTTCCTCGCGGCCGAGCTCGGCGAGCACGAGCGCCAGGCCGCAGCGCCAGCGGCGCATCGCCGGCAGCCGGTCGGCGTTGCGACGTACGAGCGCCTCGAGCTCGCGCTGGCGGCCCTGCGCGCGCAGCGCGAGGAAGGTCTGCGCATCGGCGATGATCGGGGCGATCGAGCCCGGCTCGTCGCGCGACTGCGCGAGCGCCTCGCCGGTGAACCGCTCGGCGGCAGCGAAGTCGCCGCGCAGGTGGGCGGCCATCGCGCGGTGCAGCGGGTCGTAGACGAGCATCCGTGGCTGGCCGAGGCGGCGCGCGGTCGTGCCGAAGGCCTCGATCTCCTCGTCGGCGCGGACCGGGTCGTCGAGCTCGAGCAGCAGGCGGATGCGCCACAGTCGCACCTGCATGCCGAGCTCGGCGTCGTTCGTACGCTGGCAGAGTTCGAGCACCTCGATCGAGATCGGCAGCCCGCGCGTGACGGTGTCCGGTCCCCAGACCGCGACGAATCCCTGGGCCAGGGCAAAGGCCAGCGTGCGATCGGCAAGGATTCGCTGCTGCTGCGATTCGCGTGCGGCCTGGCCGCTGAAGATCGCCCGCGCCAGCGCCAGCGCCTCGTCGACGAGCTGCTCGCGGCGCTCGCGGTGCGGTGACCAGTACAGCGCGAGCGCGAGCTGGACGCGCAGCCGGCAGCGCAGCCCGTCGGCCGTCGCGCGGCGCTGGGGGTCCCCGGCCGCGACGGCCTCCAGGCGCGACATCGCCTCCTCGAGCACGGCGACAAGCCCGGGGTCGACGAGTCCCGGCGAGAAGGCGCCGAGCGTGCTGGCCAGGGCGGTTTGCGCGAGGCGATCGGGGTCGTCGAGGCGGCGCGCACGGCCGGCCGCAACGCGCAGCGCCTGTAGCGCGCCGTCGACATCGCCGGCGCGCATTCGCGCCTCGCCGAGGCCCTGCTCGAGCTGCCAGGCGCGTGCCTCGTCGGCCGGCAGCGCGGCGCCGACGGCGATCGCGCGCTCGTACAGGTGCGCAGCCTCGTCGTAGGCGAACTGGCCGACCGCCCGCTGGGCGGCGCGAGCGGCGTAGTCGACGGCTCGCTCGGCGCCGCCCTCACCGGCCGCCTGCAGGAAGTGGTGGGCGATCTCCGCGAGGTGCGGCTCGACGTCCTCGCCGTAGGTCTGCTCGAGCGCCTCGGCGGCGAGGAGGTGCAGCCGGGCGCGGCGGTTGGCGCCCAGGCCCTCCAGCAGCGTGTCCCGCACGAGCGCGTGCGCGAACGCGAATCGACCGGGCCCACGCGCGGCGACGAGCCCGCTGCGCAGCGGGCCCTCCAGCCAGGCGAGCCCCGTGGCGGCGGGCTCGTCGAGCACGACCGCGAGCGCCTGCAGGTGAACCTCGCCGCCGATCACGGCACCCGCGGCGAGCGCCTGCATGATGTGCGGCTCCAGCGGCGCGAGGCGCCGGCGGATCGCGTCGCGCACGCCGTCGGGCAGCGGCAGCGGTCGCTCGGCGGCGGCGGCGTCGTGCAGACGCCCCTGCGCGGCGAGCAGCTGAACGAGCTCGTCGACGAAGAACGGGTTGCCGGCGCTGGCCTGATGGACCGCCGCGACGAGCGGCGCCGGGATCGGCTCGGGCTCGCCGCTGCTGAGCCACCGAGCGCGAGCCGCGGCGAGCTCGCCGACCTCGGCGCGGGCGAGGCCCTCCAGCGGCAGCCGGGTCCCCGCGCGCGCGAGGCCGCTCAGCGGGCCGGCGAGCTCGGGACGGGCGTGCGCCTCCGCGTGACGGTAGGCGGCGATCGCCAGCAGGCGGACGTCGGGCAGCACGCGGGCGACGAACTCCAGTGCCAGCAGCGAGGAGGCGTCGGCCCAGTGCAGGTCGTCGAGCACGATCACGAGCGGCTGGCGCTCGGCGGCGGTCGCCAGCAGCGTGGCGAGCGCATCGAAGAGCCGGAAGCGAGCCTGGTCGGAGTCAAGCTCGGACGCCCGCGCGGGGTTGCCGAGCGTCGGCGCGAGCTCGGGCAGAAGCCCGGCGATCCATGGGGCGCCGGGACCGAGCGCGGTGCCGAGGTTCGCCAGGTCGCCGTTGCGGGCGAGCGTGCGACCGACCTGCACCCACGGCCAGTACGCGGGCGCGCCACCGCCCTCCCAGCAGCTACCCCAGGCCCAGGCGGCGCCGCGGGTCGCCGCGTGCTCGACGAACTCGCGCGCGAGCGCGGTCTTGCCGATGCCGGGCTCGCCGGTCATCAGCACGAGCCCGCCGCGCCCGGCCAGCGCGCCCTCCAGGGCCGTCTGCAGCTGTCCGAACTCGCGCCCGCGCCCCACCAGGCTCGAACCGCGCCGGTCGCTCAACCCTGCCGAATTCACTCCACACCTCCCGCCGGCAAGAATACCGGACCCTTTTCCGGTGCAAAGCGCCGGAGCGGCCCGCAGGAGCTACCAGCCCGATGTGCCCGGGCCGCCCTTGAACGGCCCGCGCAGATCGGCGGTGACCCAGCCACCGTAGAAGTCGCCCGCTTGGGACTGGACGCGCTCGTCGTCGAGCCGGCAGGCGTCCATCCGGCTCGGGTAGAACGCGATGTGGTCGCGCAGGCCGGCGTAGGCCGCGACCGGCTTGGGATAGGTCCAGGCGGCACGCGCTTCACGGCGCTCGCCGGCGACGATGTCGAGATACGCAGCGGTTCCCTTCCACTCACAGGATGAGCGCCCTGCGCCCGGCTGGATACATCCCGGCGCGATGTCGGCGAGCGGGACGTAGATCGTGGGCGGGTGGCTCGTCTCGAGCACGCGCAGCGCACGGCTGCAGTCGACGACCGTAACGCCGCCCAGCTCGATCCGCACGCGACGCTCGCACGTCACGAGCGCGGGCGGCCGCGGGTAGTCCCAGACGGACTCCGTCGGCGGCTGGTCCTCAGCGGGAACTGTCATGCGCTTTCGGCGTCGGGGCTGCCACACTCATGCATTCGTTTTCCGCCGCCGCTGGGATCATCCCCGGTGCGGCGGGAGGAGTCCCATCCCCGGAGAGCGCTTCTTGTCCACGAACAGCTTCGATGCACGCAGCAGCCTCACCGTCGGTGAGCGCACGGTCAGCCTCTTCCGGCTCGCCGCGCTCGCCCCCCGCTTCGACGTCGCGCGCCTGCCGTTCTCGCTGAAGATCCTGCTCGAGAACCTCCTGCGCACGGAGGGCAACGGGTCGGTGGACGCGGCGGACATCGAGGCGCTGGCGAGCTGGGATCCGACCGCGGCGCCCTCGAAGGAGATCGCCTTCACGCCGGCGCGCGTCGTGATGCAGGACTTCACCGGCGTGCCGGCGATCGTCGACCTCGCAGCGATGCGCGACGCGATGGCGGACATGGGCGGCGACCCCGCGCTGATCAATCCCCTGGTCCCGGCCGAGCTCGTCATCGACCACTCCGTGCAGGTCGACGCGTTCGGCAGCCGCGACGCGTTCACCCGTAACGCCGAGCGCGAGTTCGAGCGCAACGAGGAGCGCTACGCGTTCCTGCGCTGGGGCCAGACCGCGTTTGACAACTTCGCCGTCGTACCGCCCGACACGGGGATCGTGCATCAGGTCAACCTCGAGTACCTCGCGCGCGTGGTGTTCGTCGACGGCGAGGAAGATGGGC
>JBBSQG010000354.1:0-3772 GCA_038258125.1 Solirubrobacterales bacterium | reverse complement strand
CCGACTACAAGCCGATGACCCGCGAGGAGCTCAACGAGCTCGCCGGCGAGGAGCTCCCCGAGCGCGCCGCCATGTCGCTCATCAACGCCAACGTCGCGGCCCCGGTCAACGCCGCCGTCGCCCTCAACGCGCTGTCCGACGGCTCCGTCGCGTACGCCAACGCGACGCAGACCGCCGACATCACGCAGGGCAACTAGGAGGCCAGACCATGTCCGACTACAAGCCGATGACCCGCGAGGAGCTCAACGAACTCGCCGGCGAGGAGCTCCCCGAGCGCGCCGCCATGTCGCTCATCAACGCGAACATCGCCGCCCCGGTCAATGCCGCGGTCGCAGCGAACGTCCTCTCGGACAACTCCGCCGCGATCGCCAACGCCACCCAGACCGCCGACATCTCGCAGGGCAACTAGGGCGATCTGAGCACACGAGCGACTCCGAGAGGGGCGGCCATCGCGCCGCCCCTCTTCGCTTCTTACACCAATGCCGACCAAGCCCGACGACCCAGGCACCGAAGAGCTCGAGGAGGTCACCCGACCAGTCGGCTCGCCGCAGCCCCACGCGCCCTCGACCGCGGTCGGCGAGAGTCCGACGGCTGTCGTCGATGACGCCGATACGACCACGCTGGCGCCGCCGGCGGCGCGGGAGCGGCCGGCCGAGACGCAGCCCCCGGTCGCGCCGTCCGGCGGCCAGGTGATCCCGCGGCTGGCCACCGACGTCGAGCTGATCGGCATCTTCGAGGACTCGGGCTTCAAGGAGCCGCCCTACATCGCGCGGCGCTCGGACGGTCAGATCATCCAGCTGGCGCCGATGCTCTACGCGCTGGCCGAGGAGATCGACGGAACGCGCGACATCGAACAGATCTCCGAGGCGCTCAGCGAGCGCATGCAACGCGGCATCGACGCCGGCATGGTCGAGATGCTGCTCGACGAGCAGCTGCGCCGCCTGGGGATCGTCGCGATGCCCGACGGCGATACCGGCGAGATGCAGAAGATCGATCCCCTGCTGGCACTGAAGTTCCGCACGAAGGTCGTTCCGCAGCCCGTCATCCGCGCGCTGACAACGGTCTTCAAGCCGCTCTTCCTGCCGCCCGTGATGATCGTCGTCGTCGCGGCCTTCGTCGTGCTGATCGGCTGGCTGTTCGGCGTCCACGGGGTCAGCCAGAGCCTGCGCGCGGTCGTCTACCAGCCCGCGCTGCTGTTCATGCTGATGGGTGGCGTCGTGCTCGCGACCGCCTTCCACGAGATCGGCCACGCCAGCGCCGTGCGCTACGGCGGCGCGCGACCGGGGGTCATGGGCATCGGCATCTACATCGTCTGGCCGGCGTTCTATACGGACATCACCGACGCCTACCGGCTGCCGAAGTGGGGCCGCCTGCGGGCCGACATCGGCGGCATGTACTTCAACTGCATCTTTGGGCTTGCCGCCGCTGGGACGTATCTGCTCACGAGCTTCGAGCCGATCCTGCTGCTCGTCATCCTGCAGACGTTCGCGATCGTCCAGCAGGCGATGCCGTTTCTGCGCCTGGACGGCTACTACATCGTGTCGGACCTCACGGGTGTGCCGGACATCCTGTCGCGCATCCGGCCCGTGCTCGCCTCGCTGCTGCCCTGGCGCGAGGCCGACGACCGCGTCACCGAGCTGAAGCCCTGGGTGCGGATCGTCGTCACCGGCTACATCATCGTGCTCGTGCCGGTGCTCGCGGGACTGCTCGTGCTCATGCTCGTCCACGCCCCGCGCATGTTCGCGACGGCCTACGACTCGCTGAACCTGCGCTGGGATCGCGTCAGCGGCGGCGAGAGCATCGGCCTGACCATCAAGGACGCGTTCCAGATGATCGTCCTCGTCCTGCCGTGCATCGGCCTGATCTACACGACCTCCCGACTCGGGCACGCTGCCGGCCGCGGCGCCTGGCGCTGGTCTGACGATCATCCCGGCCGCCGCGTTCCGCTGCTCGTCGGCAGCGCCACGTCGCTGGCGATCGTCGCCATGCTGTGGTGGCCGCGCGGCGACTACCGCCCGATCGATCGCAACGACCGCGGCACGGTGCTGGCCGGGGTGACCCAGCTGCCGCACGTCGCCCGCGAGCGCTTGCGGGTGAGCGCTCCGACGCCGTCGATCGGAGCCGACGAGGAGGGCGGCGCGCGCACCACGACGACCGAGACCGGCGTGACGAGCACCACGACGACCCCGACGGCGACCACGACGACGCCGACCGAGACGCCGACGCAGACCGTGCCGACGCAGGACCCGGCGGCGACGCAGGATCCCGCTGTCGCGCCGGCCGCGCCAGCCGATCCGACGCTGACCCAGACCGTGCCGACCGCGCCCTGAGCCGCCGCGGCGGCGCTACGCCGCCGGCCGCGCCGACGCGGGCCGCACGACGACGTTGACGAGCTTGCCCGGCACGACGATCTCCTTGACGACGTCGTGGTCGTCGAGGTACGGGCGCAGGCGCGCGGACGCGTGGGCGAGCGCGACGAGCTCCTCGCGCGAGGCATCCGTCGGCGCCTCGACGCGGTCGCGCACCTTGCCGTTGACCTGCAGGACGAGCTCGAAGGTCGGCGCCTCGAGGAACTCGCGCTCGGCCGAAGGCCAGGGCTGCTCCCAGACGCGCTCGCCGGTCAGGCGGTGGTAGGCGTCGGCGCTGACGTGCGGGGCGAAGCAGAACAGCAACGAGGCGCCGCTGCTCAGCACGAAGCGCACCGCGCCCGCCGAGGCGTCGCCGCGCTTGGCCGGGGTCACCTCGTTGAGCAGCTCCATGACGGCCGCGATCGCCGTGTTGAAGTTGAAGCGCTCGCTCATGTCGCTCGTGACCTTCTCGATCGCCCAGTGCGCCTTGCGCATGAGCCGCTCGTCGTCGCGATTCCCAGCGCCCGCCGCCGGCGGCGGATGATCGGGCAGCTCGTCGGCTGCCTCGGCGCTCAGCCGCCACAGGCGCCCGAGGAAGCGGTGCATCCCCTCCAACCCGCTGTCCGACCAATCGGCGTCCTGGTCGGGCGGGCCGATGAAGAGGATGTAGGCGCGCGCGGTGTCCGCCCCAAAGCGCTCGACGAGCGTCTTCGGCGACACGACGTTGCCGCGATTCTTGGACATCTTCTCGCCGTCGCGAAGGATCATCCCCTGCGTGAACAGCGCCGCGAACGGCTCCTGGATCTCCGCCGGCAGGTGGCCGAGATCGGCCAGCGCCTTCGTGAAGAAGCGCGCGTACATGAGGTGCAGGATCGCGTGCTCGACGCCGCCGATGTACTGGTCGACCGGCATCCAGCGCGCGACGACGGCCGGATCCCACGCGGCGGCGTCGTTGGCCGCGTCGCAGTAGCGCAGGAAGTACCAGGACGAGTCGACGAACGTGTCCATCGTGTCGGTCTCGCGCTCGGCGGCGCCGCCGCACTGCGGGCAGGTCGTGTTCACCCAGTCCTCCGCGGCGGCCAGCGGCGAGCGCCCGCGCGGCTTGTAGTCCTCGATGTCGGGCAGCACGACCGGCAGGTCCTCGTCGGGGACCGCCACCGCGCCGCAGGCCGGGCAGTGGATGATCGGGATCGGCGTGCCCCAGTAGCGCTGGCGCGAGATGAGCCAGTCGCGCAGGCGGTAGTTGACGGACTGATGACCCTTGCCCTCGCGGGCCAGCCAGCCCACGATCGCCTCGAGCGCGTCGCGGTTGTGCCGCCCGTCGAACTCCGGCGCGGAGTTCACGAGCGGCCCGTCGCCGACGTAGGGCAGCGCTCCGTCGCCGCCTTCGATGACGCGCCGGACCGGCAGCCCGTAGGCCTGGG
>JBBSQG010000353.1:0-3803 GCA_038258125.1 Solirubrobacterales bacterium | reverse complement strand
GCCACGCCGCCGCCCGCGCCCGGCGGCACCCGCACGCGCACGAAGTTGGCCGCCGACGGCCAGCGCCGCAGACCGGCGACGTCGTGCAGGCGCCGCTCGAGGTCGGCGCGCTCGGCCTGCGCGCGCACCGCGCCGTCGGCGAGCGCCGCCGGCCGTAGCGCCATCGCCCGCAGCGCCGCCAGCGCCAGCGCGTTGCACGACCATGGCGGGCGGACCGCGCGCAGGCGATCGGCAAGCGCCGCGGGCGCCACCGCGTAGCCGGCCCGCAGGCCGGCGATTGCCAGCGATTTCGTCAGCGAGCGCACGACGATGACGTCGGGCAGCGGCTCGCGTACGAGCGACGCCGGCTCGCCGGGAACCATGTCCATGAACGCCTCGTCGATGACAATCGTGCGGCCCGGGCGGCGCAGCTGGAGAATCGTCGCCGCCGGGTCGAGCGTGCCGCTCGGCGACGCCGGGTTGCCGATCACCACGAGGTCGGCCGCCTCGGGCACCGCCCGCGGGCGCAGCGCGAAGCCGTCCTCGGGATCGCGCAGAACGCGCGTCGTCTGGACGCCGTGGGCGCGCAGCGCGGCCTCGGTCTCGGTGAAGCCGGGGTGCACGCACGCCGCCAGGCGCGGGCGCAGCGCCGAGGGCAGCAGCCAGAGCGCCTGCGCGGCGCCGTTGGTGCATACGATCTCCTCGGGCGCGCGGCCGTGCAGCTGGGCGAGCGCGGCGACGGTCTCGGTCTCGCGCGGGTAGGCGGCGACGTCCTCGTCCAGCGCGCGGTCCAGCACCTCACGCAGCCACTGCGGCGGGCCGCCGGCGAGCACGTTGACCGCGTGATCGACATCGCCGGGCCGTACGAGCTCGTCGCCGTGGTGGCGCAGCTCGGCGTCGATCGTCTCAATACCGCCCGACCGCACGTCGACGGCCGTGTTTGGCGGCAGCTCGATCGCCCGCCCGGCGACGACGATCACCGACGCGGGCGAGGCGGCGGCGGCCTGCGCGAAGGCGGCGATCCGCGCCCCGGCGTCGCCGTCACGGAACATGACGCCCGCGATCCACGTGCCGAGCCCGTCGAGCAGCGTGCAGTGGTCCGCGCGCAGCTGCGCGACCAGGTCGTCGCCGGCGACGACGGTCTCCCACTGCGGCGGGCGGCGCAGGACGTGCGCCGCAATCCGAGCAGCCATCGAGTCATCCTCGGGATCAGCGGTCGCGAGGTAGCGCACCGGCAGCCCGCTCGCGCGCGCAAGGGCTTCGGCGTGCGCGCTCTTGCCCGACCGCGTGCCGCCGAGGACGAGCGTCAGGCCCACGTCGGCTCCCGCGCCGCCGCCGCGACGAGCCGCCCCGCGACGTCCGGGAAGGCGGCCCAGTGGACGTGCATGTAGGAGGCGTGGACGCCGCCGGCGACGTGGCCCTCGGGTCGCGTCGTGCCGCGTGCGGTCAGCGCCCAGGCCGGCGTCGCGCGTTCGTCAGCGTCGACCGCGGAGTAGTGAAACTCGTGCCCGCGCACCGCCTCGCCGGCCTGCCATAGCGGCGAGTCGGACTGCGCGACCGCCTCGCGGTAGCCGATCGAGAGGCGGCCGGCCATCCGTCCGCGGGCGGGCAGGACACCGCACATCGGCAGCTCGTCGAGCGTCTCGCAGAGGTACAGCAGGCCGCCGCACTCCGCCAGCACCGGCCGGCCGCTGCGGGCAAACGCCGCGACCTGCTCGCGCAACGGCGCGTTGGCCGATAGCTCCGCGCCGAAGATCTCCGGGAAGCCGCCGGCAAGGATCAGCGCGCCGGCGCCCTTGGGAAGCGCGCTGTCACGGGTCGGATCAAAGGGCGCGAGCGTCGCGCCGGCCGCGCGCAGCAGCTCGAGGTTCTCCTCGTAATGAAAGGAGAACGCGGCGCCTCCGGCGATCGCGATCGTGGCGCTCGGCCCGGCGGCGTGACGTGTCTTCCCCGCGAGATGTCTAGCCCTGTCTAGCCCGTGGCTAGACACGGCTAGACACGCCGCAACGGACATGGGCGCGTCCCCCGCCCGCGAACCCTCCGCCGCGGGTGCGGGCGACCAGGCCGGCCCGGGCAGCGGCGGTACGCTGCGCGCGAGCGCAAGCACCGCGTCGAGGTCGACGTGCGCGAGCACGGCCTCGCCGAGCGCCTCGATCGACGCCCGCGTGCGCGCTTCGCGCTCGCCTGCCGGCACGAGCCCGAGGTGGCGCTCGGGCGCGGTGACGCGGTCGTCGCGGCGCAGCGCGCCGACGACCGGCACGCCGAGCGGCTCGATCGCCTCGCGCAGCAGCTCGACGTGGTTCTGCGAGCCGACCTTGTTGACGATCACGCCAGAGATCATCACGTCGGGGTCGAACGTCATGTATCCGTGCACGATCGCGGCGGCGCTGCGGGCCATCGAGGCGGCGTCGATGACGAGCAGGACGGGCGCGTTCAGCAGCTTGGCGACGTGCGCCGTGGAGGCGAGCTCACCGCGCCCCGAGGCGCCGTCGAAGAGCCCCATCACGCCCTCGATGACCGCGATGTCCGCGCCCGCCGCCCCGTGCTTGACCAGCGGCGCGATGAGCTCCGGCCCGGACAGGAAGGCGTCCAGGTTGCGCCCCGGCCGGCCGGACGCGAGCGCGTGGTAGCTCGGGTCGATGTAGTCCGGGCCGACCTTGAAACCCTGCACGACGAGTCCGCGCGCGCGCAGCGCCGTGATCAGCCCGCAGGCGACCGAAGTCTTGCCCGCGCCCGAGCTCGTCCCCGCGACGACGATCCGCGGGAGGTCCATCACCACTCGATCCCCTGCTGGGCGCGGATGCCCTCATCCATCGGGTGCTTGACCTTCGTCACCTCGGAGACGAGGTCGGCGACCGCGATCAGCTCGGGCGGCGCGTCGCGGCCGGTCACGACGATGTGCTGAAAGCCCGGCCGGTCGCGCAGCGTCGTGACGAACTCGTCGACGTCGATCCAGCCCCACTTCAGTGGGTAGGTGATCTCGTCGAGGATCAGGAACTCGTATTTCTCCTCGGCGATCGCCTGCTTGACGCCCGCCCAGCCGGCGCGGGCGAGGTCCGCCGACTCGTCGAGGTCCTTTGACAGCCAGGACCAGCCGTCGCCCATCTTCTCCCAGTCGATCCCGCCCAGCGCGGCGGCCGCCTTCGCCTCGCCGACCTTCCACTTGCCGGACTTCACGAACTGAAAGACCCCGCATTGATAGCCGCGTGCCCAGGAGCGCAGGAGCATCCCGAAGGCCGAGGTCGACTTGCCCTTGCCGTGGCCGGTGATGACGATCAGCAGCGGCCGGTCACGGCGCTTGCGGCGCTTGGGCTCGGCGCTGCCGATGTCGCCCGGGCGGTGCGGGACGTCGACGTCGTCGCCGCCGTGCTTGGCGAGCGGGTCGCTCTCGGTCATGCGGCTCTCCTTCTCGGCGCGGAGGGTCGGCTGGCCGGCGCCGGCAACGCGATGACGCTGCCGCCCGCGGCGCTCGCCAATGCCCGGGCGAGGCCGAGCCGGACCGGGCCCTCCTCGGTGTCGACGACGTGGACGGCGTCGGCGGCGCGCCCCAGCCGCGCGTACCGAATGGCGTCATCAACGGCAAAGCAGCCGGCCGTGTTGGCGGCCTATGGCCTGGGAGAGATCGTCTATTACGGCTGGTTTGGCGCGGTCTCGAAGTCGATGCTGGCGATCCTGCATTTCTTTCACGATTACCTGCATCTGAACTATGCCCTGGCGATCATCATGCTGACCGTGCTGGTGCGGTCCGCCATGTTCCCGTTGAGCCGCAAGCAGGCGCTCTCGACGCAGAAGATGCAAGAGTTGGCGCCTGAGATGAAAAAGCT
>JBBSQG010000352.1:0-3804 GCA_038258125.1 Solirubrobacterales bacterium | reverse complement strand
CGTGTCGATCGAGGCGCGCAGGGGCGTCACGACCGGGATCTCCGCCCACGACCGCGCGCGCACGATCCAGGTCGGGATCGACCCCGAGGCCGGGCCGCGCGACATCGTCCAGCCCGGCCATATCTTCCCGCTGAAGGCCCGCGGCGGCGGCGTGCTCGAGCGCGCGGGGCAGACGGAGGCCGCCGTCGACCTCGCCCGCCTCGCCGGCCTGAACCCCTCCGGCGTCATCTGCGAGGTCATGAACGACGACGGCACGATGGCCCGCGTCGACGATCTCGTCACCTACTGCCAGCGCCACGACCTGAAGATGATCACCGTCGCCGACCTGATCGCCTACCGCCGGCGCTATGACAAGCTCGTCGAGCGCGTCGTCTCGACGAAGTTGCCGACGGGTTTCGGCGACTTCGAGGCGACCGGCTACCGCGAGCTGATCGGCGGCAAGCACCACGTCGCGCTCGTCAAGGGCGACGTCGACGGCAAGGACGACGTGCTCGTCCGTGTGCACTCCGAGTGCCTCACCGGCGACGTATTCCACTCGCTGCGCTGCGACTGCGGCGAGCAGCTCGAGTCGGCACTGGCGATGATCGAGCGCGAGGGCACCGGCGTGCTGCTGTACCTCGCCCAGGAGGGCCGCGGGATCGGCCTGCTCAACAAGCTCAAGGCCTACAAGCTGCAGGAGGGCGGGCTGGACACCGTCGAGGCCAACCTCCAGCTCGGCCTGCCCGCCGACCTGCGTGACTACGGGATCGGGGCGCAGATCCTCGTCGACCTCGGCCTCAGCTCGATCCGGATCCTCACGAACAACCCGAAGAAGATCCGCGGCCTGGAGGGATACGGGCTGTCGGTCTCCGAGCAGCTGCCGATCGAGCACATCTCAAACCCGCACAACGAGGGCTACCTGCGCGCCAAGCGCGACCGCATGGGGCACACGCTGCACCACCAGGGCCTCGACGTCGACAAGGAGATGCTGCACGACGAGGAGAAGCGCGACGGGCGCACCGAGGGCGCGGCGTGAGCTCGCCCGACGAGGACGAGCAGGCGCGCAGCCCGGCCCCGGTCGTGCGCTACGCGATCGTCGTCGGGTGCTTCTACTCCGACCTCGCCGAGCGTCTCGTGGCGAGCGCGACCGAGGTGTTCGAGCGGGCCGGCGCCGACGCCGTCGACGTCTTCGATGTGCCCGGCGCCTTCGAGCTGCCGCTCGCCGCCCAGATGGCCGCCCAGACCGGCCGCTACGCCGGCGTCGCCTGCCTCGGCGCGGTCATCCGCGGGGAGACGTCGCACTACGACCACGTCTGCAGCGAGTCCGCGCGGGGAATCCAGGACGTCGCTCTGCGCACCGGCGTGCCGTGCTCCTTCGGCGTCGTCACCGTCGAGAACATGGATCAGGCGCTTGCCCGCACGGGCGGTGACAAGCGCGATCAGGGCGCGCACGCCGCCGAGGCCGTGCTGGCGCTCCTGCGCGTGCGCGCCGAGCTGGCCTGAACGCCGGCGCAGCGCGCTCAGAGCGGGCCGGGCGCGGGTAGGCTGGCTGACATGCCCGCAGCCGAGGCCGAGGAGATGATCGCGCTCGCGCTCGTGTTCGTCGTGCACCTCGTCGGCGGCCTGATGCTCGTCTGGGCACTGCTCGACGACGATCAGCGCAGCGGCTGGCGCCGGCGCTGGAATCCGCCCGGCCCGCCAGGTGGCGGCGAGGATCCGCCCGGCCCGCGGCCGTCATCCGGGTCGCCGCCTCCCGCCAAGGGCACGCGTTCGCCGCTGCCGCTGTGCGCTGCGGTGGCCAGCCGGGTCCGCCTGCGCGAGCCCGGCCGCGCCGCCGACGACTACCCGCGGCCCGCCCGCAGGCCCGCGCACGAGCCCCAGCCGCAGCGTGAGCCGGTTCCCGGTCGCCAGCGCCAGCGGCGCGGCTGAACCGCCGGCTTGGGCTTCGTCGTGCTGCGCGGCGCGAACGCGCTGCGCACCGCCGCGTAGGCCGGCTTGGCCCGGAAGCGGCTGTCGAACAGCAGCGGCGACTCGCCCGAGCCGAGCCACGACAGCCGGTCGGTGATGCCCCATGTGGTGAAGCGCGTGCAGGCGCTGACGGCGTTGCAGGCGCGGGCCGCTGCGCCGTAGGCATCGGCCTGCCGCGTCAGCCGGTCCAGGCGGCCGACCCCGGCGGCCTGCAGCAGCGAGGTGCCGACGTCCATCTCGGTGACCTGCACCTGCAGGCCCATGTCGGCGAAGCGCCGCATCGTACGGGTCAGCGTCGCCTCGTCGTGGTAGCCGAGGATGTGCGTGTGCATCTGCAGGCCGATGCCGTCCAGCGGCACGCCGCGCGCCTGCAGGCCGCGCACGAGTCCGACGAGGCCCTCGAGCTTGCGGCTGGGCGATTCGATCGCGAACTCGTTGATGAAGAGCTTGGCCTTCGGGTCTGCGGCGCGTGCGGCGCGCAGTGCGAGCTCGACGTAGTCGGGCCCGATGAAGCGCTGCCAGACGCTCTGGGCGAGCGTGCCGTCCTCGGCGATCGGCTCGTTGACGACGTCCCACTCGCGAACGCGTCCGGCGTAGTGGCGCATGACGGTCGTCATGTGGTTGCGCATGACCGCCAGCAGCTCGTCGCGCCGCCAGCCGGTCAGCAGGGTCGTCGTGTCGCCGACGAGCTTGCCGAGCGGCTGCGGCAGCCGCGGCAGGACGATCGGCGGCAGGCGCAGGCCAAGCCGCTCCGTCGCACCGTGGTCGACGAGCCACAGCGGCAGCGACAGGCCCCAGACGAGCGTGTGCCCGTGGACGGCCTTGTCGTTGCGCCGCGCGTAGTCGACGAGCTCGTCGGCGGTTGAGAAGTCAAACGTCCCGCGGCGTGGCTGCAGCGCCGCCATCTTCAGCTCGTGCTCGGGCGTGAGCGAGGCGAACTCGCGGGCGAGCGTGTCGCGGTAGGTCGAATCGCTGCGCAGCGCCGACAGGCGCACGGCGGCGCCCTGAGGGACGGCGCGCAGGGCGGACTGCGCATGCGACGGGGCCGGCGCGGCCCACACTTGCGACGTCGCGAGGAACCCCAGCGCGGCGAGGATTGCGATGCGGCGAACAACTGCGCCTCCCGCCATCAGGTCAGGAAACCTAGCGCGCCAGGCTAGCCCTTGTCGCGCTTGCCCTTCGCCTTGTCCGGCTTGGCGTTCTTGGAGCCCGTCGTGGTGTCGACGCCGGCCTGCGCCTGCGCCTGATCGAGCGTCTTCTGGACCAGTGGGCGCCGGTCATCGCTGATCTGCAGGCGCTCCTCGAGGTACGGGATCGCGTCGGCTGGCCGGCCCGTCGCCATCAGCGCCCCGGCCAGGTTGTAGAGCGCGAAGCGGTAGTTGGGGTTCTGCTTCGTGCCCGTCGTGCGAAACCCCTCGACGGAGCGCTGCAGGAGCGGGACGGCGGTGGCGTTGTCTCCGCCCTTCATGAGCGCGTAGCCGCGGTCGTTGAGCGCGGACGGCGTCTCGTCGCCGGTGGGGGTGTCGACCGTCCCGGCATCGGCACCGTCCGTCCCGGCGTCGGACGCAGTCGCGTCCTGCGCCGTGGCCTGCGGGCCCGTCGCGGGCGTAGACGTCGTCGTCTTGGGCGTCGTCGAGGCCGCGGTCTGGCTGCCCGGGTCGCCGTTGCCGGCGTTGGCCAGCGCGATCGCCAGGACGCCGACGACGAGCGCGGCGGCGAGCCCGATCGCGACGAACGGGGACGGCCGGTGGGGACGTCGGAGCTCGTTCGGCGGCGGTGCGACGGCGGGTCGCGGGGAGTCGGCGCTCGGCCCGGGGCCCGCCGCGGCGGAGCCCGGCCGCTCGCGGGGCCGGCCCG
>JBBSQG010000351.1:0-3805 GCA_038258125.1 Solirubrobacterales bacterium | reverse complement strand
CCGGGCGGCGCCACCGCCGCCCACGCGGGGGCCGGGGGCTGGGCCGGTTTGTGGGGGGGGGGGGGGTCCGGGCTCCCGGGCCCGTGGGGCGCCCCGGCGTGGCCCGGGGGGGGGCCGCCCAACCTCGGGCGCTACGTGCGCGCGCGCGCCGCCCGCATCCTGCCCGCCTACTACGTCGCGCTCGCGGGGTCGATCGTCCTGCTGTGGGGCCTGCAGGGCACGCCCGGCCTGCGGCTGCCGCCGGCCGGCGAGCTGCCGCTGTTCATGGTCTTCGGCCAGAACCTCTCGCCCGGCACGGTCATGAAGCTCAACCCGCCGATGTGGACGATCGCGATCGAGGTGAGCTTCTACGCGCTGCTGCCCGCGATCGGCTGGCTGGCGCTGCGCCTCAAGCCGCAGCGGCGCTCGATGGCGCTCATCCCGCTCGCGCTGCTCGCCGTCGGCGTGCTCTACAACTGGTCGATCGCCGGCCAGGGGCTGAGCATGACGTTCTCCAAGACGCTCGCGGCGATGCTGCCCTACTTCGCCGTCGGCATGCTCGCGGCCCTCGTCGCCCACCGGCGCACGATCGACATGCGCGCCAAGCGGGTGCTCATCCTCGCCGGCGTGGCGCTCGTCGTCACCGACGCGGTGACGAAGGCCGTGGTGCCCGCCAGCGGCCTGGACCTGACGATGCTGTTCTCGATCATGCGCGACCTGCCTTCCGCCGTCGGCTTCGCGCTCATCGTCGGCGCGCTGTCGATCGCTCCGCGCAGCGCCGTGATCGGCGGCTCGGTGCTCGCCGCCATGGGCACGATCTCCTACGGCTTCTACCTCTGGCACGTGCCCGTGTTCATGGTGCTGCGCGGTTACGGGATGCTGCCGTTGGACCCCGTCCTCGGCACGCTCGTCGCGCTGCTGCCGGCGCTCGCCCTGTCGGCACTGAGCTGGTTTGTGTTCGAGCGCCCGGTGCTGCGCTGGACGCGTCGGCGCGAGCGGCTACGCCGCCGCCGTCTCGACGGCGGCGGGCGCGAGGTCGGTGTCGCCGAGGTCAGCACAGTGCGCGCCTAGCCAGCGCGTCCCGTATTCGCGCATCGAGTCGATCAGCGGCAGCAGCGCGCGGCCCTTCTCGGTCAGCTGGTACTCGACGCGCGGCGGCACCTCGGGATAGGTGTCGCGCTCGACGATCCCCTCTTCCTCCAGGGCCCGCAGGCGCAGCGACAGCGTGCGCGGGCTGATGCCCTGCAGCGAGCGCTCGAGCTCACAGAAGCGCGAGCGTCCCTCGGAGAGGTCGCGGATGAGCAGCAAGGTCCACTTCCCGCACACGATCTCTGCGGTCTTGCAGACCGGGCAGGTGTCATCCATGCCGGTCACTTTACAGACTGAAGTGGGGCCGCTGGACGAGTGACCAGCACCGGTGTCTGGCGCGTCGGGCTACGCCGCCCGCTGCGCCTCGACCTGGATGACGTCCTCCATCGTCGTGCCGCGTTTGCCGTCGGCAGCGAGCAGCAGCTTGAAGTCGTGCGGACTCGTCGCGGCGAGCATCGCCTGGTCGACGTCGACGCGGCCGGCCTTGACGTGGTCAAACAGCGCCTGGTCGAAGGTCTGCATGCCGTAGTAGGCGCCCTCGCTGACGACCTCGGTGAGGCGTCCGGTCTGGGCCGGGTCCATGATCATGTCGCGCACTCGGCCGGTCATCCGCATGATCTCGCAGGTCGCGACGCGGCCGCCGTCGGTCGAGCGCACGAGGCGCTGGGAGACGACGCCCTTCAACGTTCCGGCGAGCATCGCGCGGATCTGGCCTTCCATGTGCGGCGGGAAGAAGTCGATGATCCGGTTGACGGTCTCGGCGGCGTCGACGGTGTGGACGGTCGACAGCACGAGGTGGCCCGTCTCCGCTGCGCTCAGCGCGGTGTGGACGGTCTCCTCGTCGCGCATCTCGCCGATCAGGATGACGTCGGGGTCCTGGCGCAGGACGCGGCGCAGCGCGCGCTTGAACGACAGCGTGTCCTGGCCGACCTCGCGCTGGTTGATGACCGACTTCTTGTCGACGTGCAGGAACTCGATCGGGTCCTCGATCGTGACGATGTGCTTTGCCGTGCGCGTGTTGATGTGGTCGATCATCGCGGCGAGCGTCGTCGACTTGCCCGAGCCGGTCGTGCCGGTCAGCAGGATGATCCCGCGCTCTTCCTCGGCCAGCTCGGAGATGACCGGCGGCAGGTTGAGGTCGGCGACCGTGCGGATGGAGTGGGGGATCGCGCGGCAGACGAGGCTCAGCGAGCCGCGCTGGCGGAAGGCATTGACGCGGAAGCGCGCGATGCCCGTGATCGAGTAGGAGAAGTCGACCTCGTGCTCGCGGGCGAGCTCGTCGAGCTTCACCGGGTCCGCGAGCATCGTGCGCACCGCGGTCTCGGTGTCTTCCGGGGTCAGCGGGGCTGCCCCCTCGATCGGCCGCAGCTCACCGTCGACGCGTGTCAACGGCGGGGCCTGAATCTTGAGATGGAGGTCGGAGCCTCCGAGCTGCACAAGCGTGCAGAGAGCATTGTCGACGTCGAACACGATGCCCCCATCGGCCGCGCGCGAGGATCACATGAGCGCTCGTGCGGCCAGTCCGACATCCGGCCACCGGCGATCGGTCGCGTGTCGCGTGTCGCCTGTCGCGGGGGTCCGGTACGCGTTTTGGCTCAGGGCCCGCACTGCGTAGGGCCCGACGCGTCAGTCCCAGTCCGGCGCCCAGCCCGGATCGATCGTGCGGTGCCCGCGCTCCAGACCGGCGATCCGGCCGCGCTGCTCGTCGGAGAGCTCGAAGTCGAAGACGTCGAGGTTCGCGGCGCGATGCTCGTGCGACGAGGCCTTCGGCACCGCCGCCACCTGCGGCTGGTCGAGCAGCCAGCGCAGCACGACCTGCGATGGCGACTTGCCGTGCGCCTCGGCGATCTCGCCGATCACGGGATCGCGCAGCGCCTCGCCCTGGGCCAGCGGCGAGTAGGCGGTGACGAGCAGATCGTGCTCGCGCGCCAGCCCGAGCACCTGCGGCTGGCCGAGGTAGGGGTGGTACTCGACCTGGTCGCAGAGCAGCGGCGCGTGCTCGAGCGCCTCGCCCACGAGCGCGGTGGGGAAGTTCGAGACGCCGAGATGGCGGACGCGGCCGGCGGCCTGCGCCTCGCACATCGCCCCGAGCGTGTCGGCCAGCGGCACGCGGCGGTTGTGCCAGTGGATGAGCAGCAGGTCGACGTACTCCGTGCGCAGATCGCGCAGCGACTGCTCGATCTGGTCGTGCACGCCGACGGCGCTCAGCTCGGTGTACCAGAGCTTCGTCGTCAGGAAGATCTCGTCGCGGTTGCGTCCGGCGTCGTGCAGGCCCTGGCCGACCTGCGCCTCGTTGCCGTAGGCGCGCGCGGTGTCGATGTGGCGGTAGCCGAGCTCGATCGCGTCACGCACGCCGACCACGCACGATTCGCCGCTCAGCTGCCATGTCCCGAAGCCGAGCTTGGGGATCTCGACGCCCTGGATCTCAAGGGTCGTGTCGGCGGTCAATTCGCGTGGCATCGGTCGATGCTTTCCGATGCGGCCGGCGCCCAAACGACGACGGGGCCCCAGAGGGCCCCGTCGCGGTGCTCGGGCGCGGTCGCGGCTGGTTACGCGACGTCGCGGAGCTTCTGAGCCTCCGCGAGGGACTGCAGCTTCTTCAGCGACTGATTCTCGATCTGGCGGATGCGCTCGCGCGTGACGTTGAACGTGCGGCCGACCTCGTCGAGCGTGCGGGGGTGCTCACCGCCGAGGCCGTAGCGCAGCTCGAGCACGCGGCGCTCGCGGTAGGAGAGGT
>JBBSQG010000350.1:0-3818 GCA_038258125.1 Solirubrobacterales bacterium | reverse complement strand
TGCTCCAATCAGCCGTAAAAGCCCTGCACAGGAGGTACTTTTAGCACGATCACCGGACAGAACCAGCCCGCCGCGAGCACTCCACAGACTGACCAGTTCCCGAAACCCAGAACACCACACCCGAGTTATGCGACAGCCTGCCATGGACCCCGAAAGCGCCATTGGCGCGCCGGGCGTCGCCGCGGCCGCTAGAGCCCGAGCTCGCGGCTGTACTTCTCGCGGTAGCTGCCGCGCGCGTCGAGCACGCGGCCGACGTACACGCGCGTCTCGGTGCACGGGCACTGCTCGACCGCGAAGCGGCGCTCGCCGACGCCGGACTGCGTCACCCAGCGGTCGACGTTGCCCTCACCACCGTTGTAGGCCGCCAGCGCGAGCACCGTGTTGGCGTCATAGCGGCGCAGCAGATAGCGCAGGTAGAAGGCTCCGTAGGCGATGTTGACCTGCGGGGTGCCGAGGTCACCCTGCTCAAACGCCGTGCCACCCGATAGGTGCGCGATGTACTTCGCGGTATCCGGCGTGATCTGCATCAGCCCGCGCGCGCCCGCGTGCGACGTCACGTCACGGAAGCGCGACTCGGCGTAGATGACCGCCGCCAGCAGCGAAGGGTCGAGCTCCTTGGCGGTCGCCTGCTGGCGGATGATGTCCTCGTGGGCAAGCGGCAGGACGATCTCGCGGGCGAGGTCGGGCAGGCGCGGCACGACCACCGTCGCCGCGAACGCCGCCAGCAACGCGACGCCGAGCAGGATGCCCACCCGACGCCGGCGGCGGCGGCGGAACGCGACGCGCGAACGGCGCGCGTGGGTGGCCGGGGTGATGATCGGGCGGGCGCTCATCGGGCTCTTAAACTCACGAGTACGTCGGACAGCTCGCTTTCGAGCTCGTCGACGGTGCCGTTGTTGCACACCGTGTACGTCGCCCGGCGGGCTTTCTCCTCCTGCGGAAGCTGACGCGCGGCGCGCTCGTCGACGCCGACATGGCCGCGCTCTGAGGCCCGCTGCGCGCGCACCGCCTCGTCGGCGATCACGGCCACGGTGGCGTCGTAGATGCCCTCCATCCCCGCCTCGAAGAGCAGCGGCGTCTCGACGACCGCGGCGGCCGGAGCCGGCTCGCGCGCGCCGATCTCCTCACGCCAGGCGGCGATCCGGGCGGCGACGCGGGGCCAGATCTCACCCTCCAGCCATGCCCGCTCCTCGGGCGTCGCGAACGCGTGCTGAGCGATCGCCGCGCGATCGACCACCCCGTCCGGGGCGATGGCCGTGCCCCAGCGCGCGACGACGGCGTCGTGCAGCTCGGGCGTGGCGTACAGGTCGTGCACGACGGCGTCCGTCGACAGCGTCGCGGCGCCGAGTCGCTCCAGCGCCGCGAGTGCGGTCGATTTGCCTGCTCCCAGCCCCCCCGTCAGACCGACGAAGGGGACGTGCTCCGACGCCGCGGCGTCAGGTTGCGGCTGGCTCGTCCGCCTCAGACTCGGTCGCCTCAGACTCGGTCGCCTCGGAATCGTCAGCGTCGGGCTCGACGGGTGCGGCGGCCTCGGGCTCGGCGACGTCGGGCTCGGCGGCGGCCACTTCGGCCTCCGGCTCAGCCGCGGCCACTTCGGCCTCCGGCTCAGCGGCAGCAGCCACTTCGGCCTCCGGATCAGCGGTGGTCGCCGTGTCCGCGGCGAACACCTCCTCGCTCAGCCCGAGCTCCGGGACATTGTCGAGGTCGCCGGCGCCATGCTCCTCGGCACCGTCGTCGTCGAGGCCGCCCTCGAGCTCCTCGGGCGGCAGGATCTTCGGCTCGAGCACCTGGCCCTCGACGCGCTTGACGCTCAGCGACAGGCGGCGGCGCTCGGAGTCGATCTCGAGGATCTTCACCTTGACGTCGTCGCCCGGCGCGACGATCTCGCGCGGGTTCTCGACGTGGTGCGGCGCGAGCTCGGAGATGTGGACGAGGCCCTCGACGCCGTCGAGGATCTCGACGAAGGCGCCGAACGTGACGACCTTCGTGACCGTGCCCTCGAGCTCGTCACCGACGTTGTAGGTATCGACGACGCGCTGCCAGGGATCCTCTTGGGTCTGCTTGAGGCCGAGGCTGATGCGCTGCCGGTCACGGTCTATATCGAGCACCTTCACGGCGACGGTGTCGCCGATCGAGAGGATCTCGCTGGGGTGGTTGACGTGCGACCACGACAGCTCGGAGATGTGGATCAGGCCGTCGATGCCGTTGAGGTCCACGAACGCGCCGAAGTCGACGATGTTCGAGATCTGGCCCTCGACGATGAGGCCGGGCTGCAAGCGATCGAGGATCTCCTGGCGCTGCTCCTTGCGCTCCTCCTCGAGCACGGCGCGACGGGAGAGGACGACGTTGTTGCGCGAGCGGTTGAGCTCGATGACCTTGCACTCGATCTTCGTGCTCATGTACTGGTCGAGGTCCGGGACGCGGCGGAGGTCGACGAGCGAGGCGGGCAGGAAGCCGCGGACCCCGAGGTCGATGATGAGGCCGCCCTTGACGACCTCGATGACGAGACCCTCGACGGGCTCGCCGCTCTCGGCGGCGGCCTCGATGCGGCGCCAGGCCTTCTCGAAGCGAGCCCGCTTCTTGGACATGATCAGGCGGCCGTCCTGATCCTCCTTGGTGAGGACGAGGGCATCGACCTCCTCGCCCATCTCGACCTCGTCGTGCGGGTCGACGGCCTTGCGGATGGAAAGCTCGTTGGAGGGGATGACCCCCTCGCTCTTGTATCCGATGTCGACGAGAACCTCGTCGTTGTCGATACGGACGACGATGCCGGTGACGACCTCGCCTTCCTCGAAGAGCGTGAACGTCGCGTCGTAGTTCGGGACGATCTGCCCGTCGATCTCGAGCAGCAGGCCGTCTGAACCGGCGACGACCTTCGCTTCTGGTGCAGCCTCGGTGATGGTTGTCATGTGATGGGGAGGTTAGCGCCCTGAGCGCGGACGCGCCGGAGCTGGCTGGGCGGGTGCGGACGCGGCTTACAATCCTGCGGCGATGCCTGTTCGAGCCACGAAGCGAGGCGACGCGCGCACGCCGCTGGACGGCGACTGGGACGTGATCATCTGCGGCGCGAGCTTCGCCGGGCTGACCGTCGCGCGCGAGCTCGCCCATACGGACGCGCGCGTGCTGATCATCGACCGCTACGAGATCGGCGAGCGCCAGACGAGCGCCTGCGCCGCGCCGACGGCCTGGCTGGAGCACATGGGCCTGATGGGCGCCGTGCAGCAGACGTTCGGCGAGCTCGTCGTGCACATCCCGGGCCGCACGCTGCGCTGGCCGCTGCCGTTCACGTTCTCGACCTTCGACTACCGCCTCATCTGCGCTTTGCTGCGGGAGCAGAGCGAGGGCTCGGCGGTCTTCGAGACGGCGAAGGTCGAAGGCCGGACGGGCTTCACGGTCCACACCGACCGCGGCGACCTGCGCGCGCCGCTGATCGTCGACGGGCTCGGCTGGCGGCGAATCCTCGGCGCCGGCGACAACGTCCAGCCGCCCGACGCGCGGCTGTCGCGCGGGCTGGAGATCCACCCCCACGCCCCCGGCGACGATCTCGAACTGTGGATCGACCCGAAGTACGTCAAGCGCGGCTACTCGTGGTCGTTTCCCGCCGACGGCGAGCTGCGCGTCGGCGTCGGCTCGTTCGATCCGCGCGACCACGTCAAGGAGCCGACGCTGCCGCTCGCCGCGGCCGTCGGCGTGCCGGCCGAGCGCTGGCAGGGCAACTGGATCCCGCACGAGCTGCGCCCGGCCGTGGAGGACGGCATCTTCTTCGTCGGCGACAGCGCCGGGCATTGCCTGCCGACGACGGCGGAGGGCATCCGCCC
>JBBSQG010000349.1:0-3835 GCA_038258125.1 Solirubrobacterales bacterium | reverse complement strand
CCCCGGCCGTCCTCCCGACGGCCGCGGGCGCCCGCGGTGCCCCGTCAGGCCGACCGCGCGGCGCGCGGCTCGCGCGCGGGCGGATCGGGCACGGCGTCGATGTCGGCGGGTGCGGCGTAGCGCCCCACGACCGACTCGGCGAGGTCCAGCCGCGCCAGCGAGCGCAGGAAGCCGTGCGTGACGATCACATGGATGCGCGACTGCGTGGCCGAGTAGAACCAGCGCGCGATCGAGCTCGCCAGCGCGGGATAGAAGTTCGCCACCTCGACCTCGACGTGCACGCGCGCGGTGTCGCCGTCGGCCGGCGGGCAGCGCTCGACCTCGATCTGCAGGTAGCCGTCGCCGTCCAGGCCCCGCTGCGAGACGAGCACGCCGCTGGCGATCCGCCAGCGCACGCGCCCGCGGCGGGAGTCCATCCCGTACTCGGGGGCGTGGAAGCGCAGGAGCACGAACGGCCGCCTGAGGAAGACGACGGCGCGCTCGTCCTCGTCGTACTTCACGCGCACGAGCCCGAGCGTGCAGCGCGACAGGAAGCGCCAGTACGTGCGCGCGAGCCGCTCGAGGTGCATCGGCGACCACAGCTCCTGGAGCGCGGCGGCCGGCAGCGTCAGGTCGGCGGCTTGGACGGAGCGCACAGCACCGCGCTCGTCCATCGTCGTGTGCTCTTCGGGGCTGACGAGCACCGCCTGCGCGATTCGCCGCGGCCGGTTGAGCAGCCGCCGCACGGCAGCGAACCAGATCAGCGCCAGCAGCGCGACGGCGGCGATCACGGCGACGACGTACACCATCGGCGCACACGGTACCCGCGGCCCAGGCAAATCGACCTGCGTGGCCCGCCACCGCGCCGTACCACCGCGCGTCCGCGCGTGATCGACCGATCCGGGTATGTTCGCGACATGTCACTCCAGCGAGCAACCGCACCGGATCCGCACGACCTTCTGCCGTCGGCGCCGTCGTTCTCCGTCGAGAGCGACGATGTCCAGGATGGCCAGCCGCAACCCGCGAGCTTTGCGCACCCGAGCGCCGGCGGCGAGAACACGTCGCCGCACCTGCGCTGGTCGGGCTTTCCCGAGGAGACCAAGAGCTTCGCGGTCACCTGCTATGACCCCGACGCGCCGACCGGGAGCGGCTTCTGGCATTGGAGCGTGTTCAACATCCCCGCCGGCACGACCGAGCTGCCCAGCGGCGCCAGCCCCGACAACCTGCCCGAGGGCGCCGTCGAAGTGCGCAACGACTACGGCGAGCTCGGCTACGGCGGCGCGGCGCCTCCCGGCGGCGACATCGCGCACCGCTACGTCTACACCGTGTTCGCGGTCGATACCGAGACGCTCGACATCCCGCCCGCGGCGACGCCGGCCTACGTCGGCTTCAACCTGACCTTCCACACGCTCGCGCGCGCCGCGATCCGGCCCACCTTCCAGGTCGACGGCTAGTGGACGGCTCCGCTAGGAGTCGTCGGAGGACTTGACGCGCGCATAGCCGATCTCGCCGGCCCCGCTGAAGCCGAGCGCGTCGGCTGTGGCCTGGGTGAGATCCCACGAGTAGCCGGCGTGGAACGGGCCGCGGTCGATGACCGGCACGACGATCTCGCGGCCGGCATAGGTCACGGCGACGCGCGTTCCGCAGCGCAGCTTCTTGTGGGCGACGCCGTGCAACTCCGGGGTCAGCGTCTGGCCGCAGGCGGTCTGCTGACCGAAGAAGCCGGGGCCGTACCACGTCGCGTTCGCGGCGCGGTAGACCGTCACCTTGGCCGTAGGCGCGGTGCTGCTCGACGCCCGTGCGCCGCGACGGCCGGCGAGGACCGCGCGCAGGCTGATGCGACCGATGCGATCGGCCTTCCACTTGACCTTGAAGCGACCGGTGGAGCGCACGCGCGTGCGGGCGATGTTGCGCCAGCCGCGCTTGTCGTCGAGGCGTTGGAGGACGAGGGTGCGATGCGACTTGCCGGGCATCGTGCCGCGCGCCACGAGCTGGCGGTGCAGGACGGCGATCGGCCGCACGACGAGCGAGTAGCTGCTCGGATCGCCGTAGCCCATGCCGCCACTGGCCTGCGGCAGGACCTCGGGGATCGCGGCGCCGCCGGTCCCGGTGGCGGCGGGCGCCACGCTCGGCGCGAACACTGATAACGCCGTCAAGAGCACGGCGACGAAGACTGCGCGATCGCGTCGGAATCCAGGCATGTTTGGTTGGCGGCCTACGGGGTGAGCTGACGGGCTCGCGCTTTCCAAGCGCTACAACCTCTGCTGAGGTCGATTCGCCCCGGCGATCCGGTGTCCATCCGGTTCGCAGTGGTTCCCCCGTTCTCCGGACGCGGACGCCCGGTGATTCGGCAGGCGACGAGGTTACAGGGTTTATCGTCGTTGTGACGGCTCGCCTCGCCGTCGGCGAATCTATGGCTTGGGAAGCCGGTCGAGCATCGACTGCAGCGTCTGGCGGCCGACCGTCAATCCGATCTGGGCGAGTTCGGCGGCGGCCTGGATCGTCGTGCTGATCAGCTCCGCGCCGGCGGCGGGCGGCTCCTCGGCGCGCGGGCTGGGCGTCGCATAGCCAGCGGCCGGGACCTTGCGGCGGGGCGCGCTGGGCTCGCGATTGGTCGCACCCTCGACGGGTTTGGCGGCGCGCGGCTTGGCGGCCGCGGCAGTCTTGCTCGCGCGGGCGACGGCGGGCTTCGCCGCGGGTGACTTCGTGGGCTTCGCCGTGCCGGCGCGGGCTGCCGGCGCGGTGGTGTCGGTCGTCTGGGAAGCGGCCGGCCGGTCAGCGCGCTTGGCACTGCGTCGCACCGGGCGCGAGCGAGGTAGGCTCGTCAGCACCTCGCGATCGGAGTCCTGTTGTTTGGCCACATGCGCATGATGTCACGCGCTTTGCGCCAGCTCGTCGCAGGAGCGCACGCAAACGTCGCAGCGGCTCGTAGGAGCACTGCCAACAGCACGCTAGAGTTTCGGGTCTAGGTTGGGCGAGGTACTGCTCCGAGGAAGGCCTCTCCGACCCCCCGTCAAAGGAACGGCGCGCGGACGCAAGCGCGCGTCCGTGCACGAGGCGAAAGCGAACCAATGTCCGTAGTCGAACTGCAGGAACTCGAAGAGATCAAGGGTCTCCTGGCGAAGGGTCAGCTGACGGGCGTGCTCACGTACGCCGAGATCGCCGGCGCGGTCGCCGAGATCGATCTCGACGAGGCAGACATCGAGGAGCTGCACGGCTACCTGGAGAAGTCGGAGATCGAGCTTGTCGAGGAGATCGATCCGGCCGCCGCGGCCGCCAACGCCGTCGAGCGCGCGCCCGACAAGCGCCGCGCTCGCAAGAAGGCGACGATCGACCTCAAGCCGGACATGACCACCGACTCCCTTCAGCTGTTCTTGAAGGACATCGGCAAGGTCCGGCTGCTGACCGCCCAGGAGGAGGTCGATCTCGCCAAGCGCATCGAGCGCGGCGACCTCGACGCAAAGCAGAAGATGGTCGAGTCCAACCTGCGCCTGGTCGTCTCGATCGCCAAGAACTACCGCAACCAGGGCCTGCCGTTCCTCGACCTCATCCAGGAGGGCACGCTCGGCCTCGTCCGCGCCGCCGAGAAGTTCGACTACCGCAAGGGCTTCAAGTTCTCGACCTACGCGACGTGGTGGATCCGCCAGGCGATCGCCCGCGCGCTGGCTGACAAGGCGCGCACGATCCGCATCCCCGTCCACGTCGTCGAGAAGCTCAACAAGATCGGCCGCGCCGAGCGCAAGCTCGTGACCGAGCTCGGCCGTGAGCCCACCCCGGCCGAGATCGCCGACGTGACCGGCATCGATCCCGACGAGGTCGATCAGATCAAGCGCTCGGCCCAAGCCCCGGTCTCGCT
>JBBSQG010000348.1:0-3846 GCA_038258125.1 Solirubrobacterales bacterium | reverse complement strand
CGGCGGGCGCCAGCTTGAGCTCCTTGCGATCGATGCCCAGCGCGGTCAGCTCGCGCAGCTGGTCGGCGCCGACCACGCCGCTGTAGACGTCCAGGCGCTCGCGGGCCGTGTTCTGCCCCCGTGGCGCGGCGCTCGCCGCGGCGCTGCACAGGAGCAGCCCGACCAACATCGAGACGGTCGCGGTAGAGAACCGATGCACGGGGGCTCCTTCGTGGACGTCGACCTGTGGACCTTGCCTATCCGGGAGGCTTTCACCCCTGTCAAGGCGCCAGGTCGGCGGCGCGGCGCCCACGTACAGCCGCAGGGTGGGAGACTCGGCGCGTGGAGCGCAAACGACGGCTGGTCACGGCGATCCAGGTCAAGCTGCTCAACCCACCGATCCGCGCCCTCGCGGCGCGCGGCCTGGCCCCCGGTGTCGCGCTGCTGGAGACGACCGGCCGAAAGAGCGGCGAGCCGCGGCGCACGCCGGTCAGCTATGGCCTGGAGCGCGGAACGAACACGTTCTGGATCGTCGCCGAGATGGGTCACAAGGCGGCCTATGTGCGCAACATCGAGGCGGACCCGCGCGTGCGCGTGCGGCTGCGCCGCGGCTGGCGCGCGGGCACCGCGCAGCTCGTCGACGGCGCCGACGCCCACGCGCGGCTGCGGACGCTGTCGCGCCTCAACGCGGCGGGCGTGCGCGCCATGGGGACCGACCTGCTCGTCGTGCGCGTCGACCTCGACCCGGCCTGACGGCGCGCTCACCGCGACCGCGACTTCCTAGCGGTCGGGACGCCCCGGGTAGACGTCGTCGATCGTCGTCAGCGCGACGTACGGCGCACCCGCCGCGTCCGCGATCCGCTCGCCGCCGCCGGCCAGCCGGGCGAGCACGCTGACGACGCCGCAGATCGTGTAGCCCGCCTCCTGCAGTGCGGCGATCGCCGCGATCGTCGAACCGCCGGTGCTGACAACGTCCTCCACGACGAGGCAGCGATCCTCCGCCGCCAGCAGCGGCCCCTCGATGCGCCGCGACAAGCCGTGTGCCTTGGTGTCCTTGCGCACGAAGAAGCCCTTCACCTCCGCTCCACCGGCCAGGGCGGCGCAGGTGACGGCGTCCGCGCCCATCGTCATGCCGCCGACGGCAGTGGCATCCCACGCCGCTGCGCGCGCGGCGAGCAGCTCGCCGAGCGCCGCGAAGCCGGCGGGCAGCAGGATCGCCCGCTTGGCATCGACGTAGTACTGCGCCGTCAGGCCGCTCGTCAGCGTGACCTCACCGAGGACTAGGGCGTGCTGTCGCAGCGCCTCGATCAAACGTCCGTGCGCATCCACCGGACGCGTACCTTAGAGGCGTGCTCGAACGACCCGTGCGTTACCTCGCGATCGTGCTCAGCCTGTTCATCGCGGTCGGCTTCATGCTGTTCGCGCTGGAGGACTTCGACCGCGCGTCCACGAGCACCACCAAGGAGATCGCCGGCTCCGCGGCAACCGCTCCGACGCCGGCCGGCGAGCGCGAGCGCGAGCGCCGCCACGGCGACGTGCGCGAGGTGATCGACGATGTCAACGATGTGCTGCTGTCACCGTTCGCGGGGATCACGGACAGCTCCACGAGCCGCTGGGCGCGGCGCGGCGTGCCGGCGCTGCTCGGGCTGCTCGTCTACGGCTTCGGCCTCGGCTACATGGCGCGCTTCATGACCGGGCGCGGCCAGCAGCCACACCAGCGGCGCGCCGCTCGCAGCACGCCCTAGCCGGAGGTTTCCTAGTGCACCGTGCCCGAAATCCCTTCGCGCTCTGACGTCGTCTGGACGCGTCTGGACGCACCCGGCGGCCATCCAAGTACGCCCGGTACGAGGAAGGCCGGCGGGCACGCCCAGTCACGCCCAGCCACTCGTCAGAGCATCAAAGGACTTCCGGAACGGTGCACTAGCTGCCCGCGTCAGCGATACACGTCGACCGGCGTGCCGATCGCGATCCAGTTGAAGACGGTGCGCGCATCGGGGATCGGCAGGCGGAAGCAGCCGTGGCTGGCGGGGAAGATCGGCACCGACGGATAGCCGTGGGTCGCGTAGCCGCGGATGAAGTACGCCGAGTCGACCATGCCCTTGGCGTTCGTGCCCGGCGTCTTGAGATACACCCGGAACGAGCCGATCACGGTCGGCGTGCTGGGCTTGCCCGACGACGTTGGGTAGATGCGCCGCGCCCGGCCCCTGTCGACGAGCGCGATCACCTGCCGCGAGAGGTCGCCCTCGATGTGCCGGCCGTGCTGGGGGAAGCGAACCTTGAACGCGCCCTTGCCGCGCGCGAGCGCGCGCATCACCGCGACGGACGCGCTCGTCGTGCGCGCCATGCTCGTCACCTTGCGGAAGGCGAGCACCGCCCGCGCCGTGCGGTCGTCCAAGACGCCGCGCCGACCGACGACGTAGCCGTGGCGGACCAGGCGCCGCTGCAGCGCCCGGATCGCGCTGCGGCCGCTGCTCGGCCGCACGCGCCGGGGGAGGAGGTCGACCGTCTTGGCACGAGCGGCCAGTCCGCCGAGCTCGGGCGTCGCGTCGTGGAAGGCGCGGATGCTGAGCGGGCCGACACCCGCCGGCTTGATCGAGAGCCGGAACGTCGCGCTGCCGTCGGGCCCGGGGCGCAGCGTCACGCGACGCGCGCCGCGCTTGCGCCCGGCGATGTAGTGACGCACGACGACCGTCTGGCCGGCCACGAAGATTGGGACGGTGCCGACGACGCGCACGCTCGATCCCGACAGCGTCGTGGCCCGCAGGCCGCCGACCCGCTCGAGCTTGAGCGTCAGCTTCGTCTGCACCGGGTCGGGCGCCGCCGGCTGGGCAGGCGGGACGACCGGCGTCTGCGCCTGCGCGGCCGCCGGCGCGAACGCCGCCGTCAGCAAGGAGATGATGAGGGCGGCGCGGCGCATGGGGCGCGCACTATCGCACGCCCGAGCCGTGCGCGGGGAGGTCAAGGCGCGACGGGCGCGGGCGCGCTCGCCGGCTGCGCCGGTGCACGCTCGCCGATCATCCGTGCCAGCAGCCAGGCGGCGCCCAGCGCGCCGAGCGTCGAGCCGACCATCATCGCCGGGATCTGCCAGGTCCAATCGAGGTTGGCCCCCAGCGCGATCGAGTTGTTCAGCGCGTGCAGTGCGATCGACGGATAGAGCGAGCCCGTCCACTCGTAGAGCAGGCACAGCCCGACGCCGAAGATGGCCAGTGGGACGAGATAGCCGACCGGCGCCGAGCCGACGTGGATCAGCCCGAACAGCGCGCCGGTGAGCGTGGCGGCGATGGCCGGCCCGCGCCAGTTGCGCAGCGCGCCGAAGAAGAAGCCGCGAAAGAAGAGCTCCTCGCCGAGCGGGGCGATGACGGTGACGAGCACGACGACGGCGAGTGCGTTGAGGAGCGGACCGTTGGCCCCGAGATCCTCGGGCAGCGTCTGCGGCTCGTCGAGCTGCAGCGCCAGCGCCCAGATCGCGCTGAGCACGAAGAAGCCGATCCAGACCGCGATCAGCAGCCTCGCGCTGCGCCAGATGCGCTCGGGCCGTCGCAAGCCGAAGTCGCTGGCCGCCGGCCGGCCGCTGAGCGCGGCGAAGAAGTAGGCCGCGCCTATCAGCGCGGCGTTCTGCACGATCGTCAGACCGATGTTCACGCCGGCCGGCGGGTTGCGCGTCGACAGCCCGAAGGCGCCGCCGATCGTCAGGACGATGATCCCGAGCACAATCGTCGCGCCGTAGCCGGTGGCGAAGGCGGCGATCGATAGCCACGGCGGCCAGGCGTCGCGGCCGCGGCCCCGCGGCCGCGGCGCAGGAGCGCCCGCCGACTCGGGCATCGGCGCACGCTCGGGCGGGCGAGTCGGGTCGGGCTGGAACTGGGG
>JBBSQG010000347.1:0-3851 GCA_038258125.1 Solirubrobacterales bacterium | reverse complement strand
GCCGCCGGCGACGACCGACGCGGCCGCGCCCGCCGGCGCGCCCGCCGGCACGCCCGCCCTGCCCCAGGACGCCGCCAGCGGCGGGGTGACGTTGCCATAGTCGGCCTCCCCGAACGGCGGATAGGGCTGCTGTTCGCGATCTTCCTCGCGCTGCTGCTGATCGCGGCATCGCGCGCGACGTGGCTCGGCGTGGTCCGCGGCTCGTCGCTGCAGGCGGTCGCCAGCACCCAGCAGGTCTCAGAGCTGAAGGTCCCCGCGCGGCGCGGGGCGATCAGCGATCGCAACGGCATCGAGCTCGCGGTCTCCGAGCCGGCCGAGGACGTCGCCGTCACGCCGTACGTCGTCAAGCGGCCGATCGCCCTCGCGCGCCGGCTCGCGCCGCTGCTGGACATGACGCAGGCGCAGGTGCTCGACAAGCTCGACGAGAAGGGCGGGTTCGTCTACCTGCGGCGCAACATGCCCGCGACGGACTCCAGGAAGATCAAGCAGCTGGAGATCCCGGGCCTGCAGTTCATCCCCAGCACGCGGCGCGAGTACCCGCGCCGCTGGCTGGCGTCGCAGGTGCTCGGCTGGATCGGGACAGACGGCGAGGGGCTCGGCGGCCTGGAGTACGCGAAGGACCGCGTCCTGCGCGGCAGCGACGGCGAGCGGCGGATCGTCAAGGACGCGCTCGGCGAGCCGATCGTCCTGCAGGAGACCAAGCGCGCGAAGGCCGGCAAGGATCTCAAGCTGACGCTCGACGCCGAGCTGCAGGGCAAGGTCGAGGACGTGCTCTCCCAGGTCGGCCTGAAGTGGCGGCCCAAGGGGGCGACCGCGCTCGTCATGGACCCGTACTCCAACACGGTCCTGGCGCTCGCCAACTGGCCCCGCGTCGACGCCAACGACCGCGCCGGCGCGCCCGAGTACGCGGCGCAGAACCGCGCCGTCGGCTCGATCTACGAGCCGGGCTCGACGTTCAAGCCCGTTACGGTGGCCGGCGCGCTTGAAGAGAAGGCCGTCACCCCGAAGGACATCTTCCATCTGCCGCCGACGATCGAGGTCGCCGACCGCACGATCAAGGAAGCCCACGAGCGCGGGACGATCGACCTCTCGGTCAGCGACATCCTCGCCCAGTCGAGCAACGTCGGCACGGTCCGCATCGGCCAGCGGCTCGGCGCGACGAAGTTCGACCGCTGGGTGCGCGCGTTCGGCTTCGGCCGGCCGACCGGGATCGAGCTGCCCGGTGAGCAGGCCGGCCTGGTCCTGGAGCGCAGCGATTACTCGGGCTCCTCGATGGCCAACTTGCCGATCGGCCAGGGCGAGTCGGTCACGCCGATCCAGCTCGCCACGGCCTACGCAGCGATCGCCAACGGCGGGATCCTGCGCCGCCCGCGCATCATCTCCGAGGTCGGCGGGAAGCCGACGCCGACGCCGCACGGCACGCGCATCATCACCAAGCAGACGGCCGCGCAGCTGCGCACGATGCTCGAGGGCGTGATCGTGGGCGGCACCGCGAGCGCCGTCGCGATCCCCGGCTACACGCTCGCCGGGAAGACCGGCACCGCGAACAAGATCGACCGCAAGACCCGTGAGTACTCCAAGACCCGGTTCATCGGCTCGTTCGCCGGCTTCGCGCCCGCCCGCAAGCCAAAGCTGCTCGTGACGGTCATGGTCGACGAGCCGCAGGGCGAGATCTACGGCGCCGAGGTCGCCGCCCCGGCCTTCCAGGAGATCATGCGCTTCGCACTGCCCTATCTCGGCGTCGCGCCGAGCGATTGAGCGCGGCCTCGGGCCGGCGGGCGAAGCATCACCTCGATCGACCTGCGCGGCAACTACCCTTTGGCGACGTGACGAGCGCGCGGACCCGCAACGGCGAGAGCCTCGAGACGACACGCCTCTGGGCGGCCTGATCGCATGAGGCTGCGCGAGGTCTTCGCCGACGCCGCGGCCGGCGCCGCGCCCGCTGTCGACGTCACGGCGCTGGCCTATGACAACCGCCGCGTCACGCCCGGCACGGTCTTCTTCTGCGTCCGCGGCTTCACCCGCGACGGCCATGACTTCGCCGCCGACGCGGTGGCGCGCGGCGCGGTCGCGCTCGTTGTCGACCACGCGCTCGGGCTCGGCGTGCCGGAGATCGTCGTGGCCGACGTGCGCGCCGCGATGGCGCCCGCCGCCGCGCGTCTGCACGGCGACCCGACCGCCGTCCTGCGCACGATCGGCATCACGGGGACCAACGGCAAGACGACGACGGCCTACCTCATGCGCGCGCTGCTCGAGGCCGCAGGAGAGCCGACGGGCCTGCTCGGCACCGTGACGTCGATCGTCGGGGGCAGAGAGCGGGCGGTGTCGCGCACGACGCCCGAGGCGATCGACCTGCAGGCGACGTTCACCGCGATGCACGCCGCCGGCGACACGCACTGTGTCATGGAGGTCTCCAGCCACGCGCTCGCGCTGGGCCGCGCCGACGCGATCCACTGGGCGGCGGCGATCTTCACGAACCTCACCCAGGACCACCTCGACTTCCATCCGACGATGGAGGACTACTTCCTTGCGAAATGCAGGCTCTTCGTCGAGGGCCGCCCGCGCGTGGCGGTCGTCAACGTCGACGATCCCTACGGCGCGCGGCTGGCCGCTGAGCTGCGCGCGAGCGGCGCGGCCGGCGAGCTCGTCACGGTGGGGATCGACCATGCCGATGCCGACCTGCGGGCGACCGAGATCCGCAGCGGCTTTGCGGGCTCGACGTTCGTCGCCGGCGGTTTGCAGCTGCGCTCGCCGCTGCCCGGCCGCTTCAACGTGATGAACGTGCTCGGAGCCGTCGCGGCGGTGCGTGCGCTCGGCGTCGACGACGCGACGATCGCCGGCGCGCTGCCCGAGGCAGGCCGCGTGCCCGGTCGCTTCGAGCCCGTCGCCGAGGGCCAAGACTTCGCCGTGCTCGTCGACTACGCCCACACGCCCGACTCGCTGGAGAACGTGCTGAGCGCCGCGCGACCGCTCACCCAAGGGCGCCTCGTGTGCGTGTTCGGCTGCGGCGGCGACCGCGATCGTGGCAAGCGCCCGCAGATGGGCGCCATCTCGGCACGCCTGGCCGACGTCACGATCGTCACCTCCGACAACCCGCGCTCCGAGGAGCCGGGGGCGGTCGTCGAGGAGATCCTCCTGGGGATCCCGGCGGCCGCGCCCGGCGTCGAGGCGATCGTCGACCGCCACGCGGCGATTCAGCGCGCGATCGGCCTCGCCGGCGCCGGCGACGTCGTCGTCATCGCGGGCAAGGGACACGAGCAGGGCCAGGAGCTCGCCGGCGGGCGCAAGCTCCCGTTCGACGACATCGCCGTCGCGCGGGAGGCGCTCCGTGCGCGACTGGTCGCCTGAGCAGCTCGCCGAGGCCGCCGGCGTGCAGCTGCTCGCGGCGCCGCGGGCCGGCGGCCGGTCCCGACCCGATGCCGGACCGGCGCGGGTGACGATCGACTCGCGCGACATACGGGCGGGCGACCTGTTCGTCGGGCTGACCGGACGCAACGTCGACGGCGGGCGCTTTGCAGCGCAGGCGCTCGACGCGGGCGCGTGGGGCGTGCTCGTCACGCCCGACCACGCTCACCACGACCGCTTCGCCAGGGCCGGCGTGATCCTTGAGACCGACGACCCGCTGGCCGGTCTGCAGGCGCTGGCGCGCGCCTGGCGGCGGGCGCTCGGCGCGTCCGTCGTGGCGATCACCGGCTCGACCGGCAAGACGTCGACGAAGGACATCCTCAAGGCGATGCTCGCGCCGCACTGCCGGGTGGTGGCGAGCTCGGAGAACCACAACACGGAGATCGGCCTCCCGCTGTCGATCCTCGCCGCCCCAGCGGGCACGGCGGTGCTCGTGCTCGAGATGG
>JBBSQG010000346.1:0-3870 GCA_038258125.1 Solirubrobacterales bacterium | reverse complement strand
GTCGACGCGGCGGCGGTCGACGGACACGCGGCCGCCGCGGCATGGTTGCGGGGCGCCGATCTCGATGCCCTCGCGGACGCCGCGCTCGCCCGCCTGAACGAGGTGCTGCACGCCCATCGCATCGCCGCAGCCGATCCCTACGCGCGCGAGGTCGCGCGAGCGCAGGCGCTTGTCGTGCGCGTCGGGTTCGGCAGCGGCGAGCGCGTCGCCGATGGCCGCTGGGACGCAGCCCGCGCGCTGGCGCCGGGTGTGAGCGGCGGTCGCGCGCTGCGCCCGCGGGTCGCTGCCCTGCGCCCGCAGGAGCGGCTCGCCGCGCTGCTCACCGGCCGCGACGTCGCGCTGGCCTGCGAGGAGCTCACGCTGCGCGTGCGGCTAGATGTCGACGCCGCCCGCTGGCGCGAGGCGGCGCTCGGGCTAGGCATCGCGGTGGAGGCGGCGCTCGCCGAGCTCGACCCGTGGCGCGAGGTGCCGGGCCTGCCCGCGCGGGTGCAGGAGCTACGCGAGCGGCGTGACGCGGTCGGCGCCGTGTCCGACGCGGCCTTGCAGGGTGGCCTGGACGACGCGCAGATCGAGCTGGTGCGGACGGTCGCGGCGCGCGTCGAGGCCGCGCTGCGGGCCCGCACGGCCGGTGGTCTGTGAGCCGGCCGGCGACGCAGGCCTGGCGGCTTCTCGCTGCATGCGAGCGGTTTCCCGCCTGGGCTTGAGCGGTCGCCGCGCTTCAGAGCGCCGCGGCGAGCTGTCCCGCACGAACTCGGCGAGGGCCGCGACGCCGTGTGTACGGCGGTCGGCTACTCCCCCGTCCACTGTGGCGTGCGCTTGCCGAGGAAGGCGCCGATCCCCTCGCGCGCGTCGGCGGTCGCGAAGACCTCGTCGAAGGCGGCCTTCTCGGCCGCGATGCCCTCGTCGAGATCCGCGTCGCCCGCCGTCGTGCGCTTGATCGCGCCGACCGCCAGCGGCGCCTGGCCGCCGAGCTTGCGCGCAAACGCGCACGCCACGTCGTGCAGCTCGTGGTCGGGCACAACCCGGTTGACGAGGCCGATCTCGTAGGCCTCCTCGGCGGAGATCGGGTCGCCGGTCAGGTTGAGCTCCAGCGCCCGCGCGGTGCCGACGAGCCGCGGCAGCCGCTGGGTGCCGCCGAAGCCGGGGATGATCCCGAGGTTGATCTCCGGCTGTCCGAACGAGGCTGACTGCGCCGCGATCCGCACGTCGCAGCCCATCGCCAGCTCGCAGCCGCCGCCGAAGGCGACCGCGTTGATGGCGGCGATCGTCACGGTCGAGGACTGCTCCATGCGGCGCAACAATCCGTGCGCGTCGTTGAGCAGGGCGGCGCCGGACTCGGCGTCGAGCTTCGTGAAGCCCTTGATGTCGGCGCCCGCGCACCACAGCATCGGGTTCGCCGAGGCGATGATCAGCGCGCGGATCTCCGCGGCAGCGTCGACGTGCTCCCAGATCCGGGTGAGCTCCGCGATGACCTGCGGCGAGATCGAGTTCGCCGGCGGGCGGTCGAGCCACGCGATCGCGTAGCCGTCGCGCGTCTCCAGCTGGACGGCCTCGCCCTGCTCGAAGCCGTCGTCGGGCTGCTTGTAGGCGAAGAAGCCCTGGCCGGTCTTGACGCCGAGGCGGCCCTGCGCGACGAGCCGGCGCAGGATCATCGGCGGCGCGTACTGCTCGCCCCACTGCGCCGCGGCGTGCTCCAATGCAGCGAGCACGTCGTCGAGGCCGGTCTGGTCGGCGCGCGCGAACGGCGGCGGGATGAGCCCGGCGCCGGCCATCATGCCGAGGTCGATGTCGCGCACGGTCGCCATGCCGTCCTCGAGCACCAGGCAGGCCTCGACGAACGCCTTCAGGACGAACCGCTGCGCGAGCTCTTCGTGGTCGAACTCCGTCGCGCCGTCGATCCGCGGCTGGCCGTTGTCGTAGAAGCCCTTGCCGGTCTTCGCGCCGAGCTCGCCCGCCTCGACGAACGCCTTCATCCCCTGATGGACGTAGAAGGACTGCTCGCCGTAGGACTCCTGCAGGTGCTGGGCGACGTGCAGCACGGTGTCCAGACCGAGCAGGTCGGTGAGGAAGAACGGCCCCATCGGGGCGATCCGCGCCGCCGAGACCGCGTCGTCGATCGCCTTGATCGACAGCCCGCCGGCCTCCTGGAAGCGCCACACCTCGCTGATCGCGGAGTTGAGGATGCGGTTGACGACGAAGCCCGGCTCCTCGCCGCAGGCGATCGGCATCTTGCGGATCGCCTGCGCGAACGTCGTCGCGGTCTGCATCGTCTCCGGCGACGTGTCGGCACCCGCGACGACCTCGACGAGGCGCATGAACGAGGCCGGGTAGAAGAAGTGAAAGCCGACGACCTTGTCGGGACGCGAGGTCGCGTCGGCCATCTCGGAGATCGGCAGCGCCGACGTGTTGGAGGCGAGGATCGCGTGGCCGGGAACCAGCGCGTCGAGCTCGGCGAACACCGTCTGCTTGATCGCCATCTGCTCCGGCACCGCCTCGATGACGAAGTCGACGTCGCCGAAGCCCTCGTACGCCGTCGTGCCGTGGATGCGGCCGAGGATCTCGGTCGCCCGCGCGTCGGCCTGCTCCTGGCTGATCTTCTGCTTGGCGACGAGCTGGGCGAGCTGCCCGGCGGTGACTTCCTGGGCCTTCTTCAGGCCGAGGTCGACGAGCTCCTGCTTGACGTCCTTCAGCACCACCGGGATGCCGGCGGAGGCGATCACCTGGGCGATCTCGCCGCCCATCGTGCCGGCTCCGACGACAGCGGCCTTGAACACGAACATGCTTGTCAGGACTCCTTCTCGTTGCGGGGACGCGGCCGGGGCCGCTGTGATTCAGCTTGCAGTGCGCGATCGCCGTCCAGCTCAACGGCGAAGCGCCGCAGGGTGCGGCGCAGCGCGTCGCCCAGCGCGCGGCGCACGAAGAGCAGATCGGTCAGCGCCCGGGCAACGCCGCGCTGCTTGAGCTCGTAGTGCAGCTCCAGCGCGATCTCGCAGCCGCCGTCGTAGGCGGTGAAGCGCACGCCCTGCGTGCCTGTCAGCTTGGGGTCCTCGACGCGTACCAGGTGCGTGGCACCGGGCGCGTACTCGACGACGTGCTCCACGACGCGGCCACGCCCGCCGCGCGTGGAGTCCCAGACGATCCGCGAGCCCGGCCGCGGCCAATCGCCCGCCGGCCGGGCGAGCGCGCCGAAGCCGTCGACGAAGGCCGGCCAGCGGGCGAGATCCAGCCACAACCGCTCGGCCTCGGCCACCGAGGCGCCGGGCAGCAGCTGCCGGGCGGCGGACCTCCCCACCGCGATCAGCCCACCAGTTCGCGGCGCAGCACGGCGACGGCGTCCGCCAGCTCGGTGAGGCGCGGGGCGATCTCTGCCGCCAAGCGGTCGCGCTCGGCGCCACCGGGCGCCGTCAACCGATAGAAGCGGCGGGAGCGCCGCTCCGGGTGCTCCCACTCGCCGGCCACGAGTCCCTCGGCCTCCAGGGCGCGCAGCAGTGGATACATCGTGTTCGGGTTGGCGGCGACAAGGCCGCCGGTCAGCGCGCCGACGCGCTCCATGAGCTGGTTGCCGTATGACGGACCGGCGCCGAGCAGGTGCAGGACGAGCAGCCGCAGCAGGCCCGACTTGCGCAGACCGGCGACGAGGGGATCGCCCGACCCCGGCCCATGCCGCGAGGTCTCGGAGGCGGCGTCGCCTGGCGGCGGCGGGCGAGCGCCGGCCGCCGCCCTGACGTCGCTCTGGGCGGCCGCGTCGGCGACGGCGGCCTGCGTCGAAGGAGGGCGATCGACCATCGATCCAGTATGCCCTGAGCGCGCGTCGCATCGTTGAGTGGTCGGTCGTGCCCCAACGACGGCGGGCGGTCCGGTGACGGAACC
>JBBSQG010000345.1:0-3871 GCA_038258125.1 Solirubrobacterales bacterium | reverse complement strand
GCTTGGTTGCGCCGGCGCTCCGTGCAGCCGATGACGCTGAAGCCATGAGCCGCCGTTGCCGCGTAGTTCTCCGGCGAGCCGGTGAGGATCCAGGTGCGCGCGCCGTCTTCCGCCATGGCGCGATTGTACGCTCGCCACCGGGGGCCTCCGGCTGGTGATGTCCGCGCCGGCCCAATCGCCCGCGGCGGCGGCCGAGCGCTGGGACTACGGGCGCACCCGCTCGCAGTACGCCGTGCTCGAGCTGCCGGCCGGCGCCGGGCCGTTCCCGGTCGCCGTGCTGCTGCACGGCGGCTTCTGGCGGATCGGCTTCAACCGCACGCTGATGAACCCGCTCGCGCGCGACCTGCTCGGCCGCGGCTGGGCGGTCTGGAACCTCGAGTACCGGCGGCTGGGGATCGGCTGGGGCGGGGGCGGAGGCTGGCCTGCGACGTTTGAGGACGTCGCGGCGGGGATCGACGCGCTCGCCGATGTTGGCAACGCGGCACTGGATCTCGGGCGCGTGGTCGCGATCGGTCACTCGGCGGGCGGGCAGCTCGCGCTCTGGGCGGCCGGCCGCGGTGGGCTGCCCGCGGGCGCGCCGGGCGCGAGTCCACGGGTCGGGCTGACCGGCGCGGTCGGCCCGGCCGCCGTCTGCGACCTGCGTGCAGCGCATGCGGCGCGCGCCGGCAACGGCGTCGTGCGGCACCTGCTGGGCGGCTCGCCGCGGCGCGTGCCCGAGCGCTACGACCTCGCCTCCCCGGCCGCGCGGCTGCCGCTCGGCGTGCCCGTGCTGCTCGTCCACGGCGAGCGCGACCGGGTCGTCAAGCCGTCGCAATCGCTGGACTACGCGGCCGCCGCCCGCGCGGCGGGCGACGCCGCGGTGACGGTCGTCATCCGGCCCGGCGAGGGCCATTTCGAGCACCTCGACTCCACGAGCGGTGCCTGGGGCGAGGTCCTCGCGTGGCTCGCGCTACCACTTCACCTGCAACCCGCGGACCCGGCGCAGCAGGTAGGGCCCGAGCGATCGTGAGTAGGCGCGGGTGATGTGCCCGAGGTCGTCGTAGTAGATCAGCACGCCGCCGAGCACCGGATAGCAGCTGCGGGGGCCGCAGAAGAAATCCGTCAGGTCGACGAAGCCGAAGCGCTTGGAGGGCAGCTGCTTGACGGCCGCCACGGCCGTGTCGTCGACGACCGCCGCCGAGCGCGGGACCGAGCACGCAGGGCCGGGGCGGCGCTTGCGGGCCGCGACCACGCGCCCGACGCAGCGCCGCGACGCCGTCGACGTCATCGGCGTGTCGCGGATGACGACGAGATGCTTGACGGACTTCGGCAGCCTGCGCCACGCGCTGCGAAATCCGGCTGTTCTGACGTCGGCATATGTCTTGCCGGGCGGGATCGTCACCGGCGTATCCACCTTCTGGGAGACGAACACGATGCTGACCTCGCGGTGGCGCTTCAGCCACGCCTTCACCGAGCGAAACCACGTCTGGCAAGGCTGGCGCAAGCCGTCGGGCAGATCGTCGACGGCGTCGGAGTAGAAGCACGCCGGCGCCGTCAGCGAGTACCCGCGCCAGCGGCTGCGCTTGGCGACGACATCCAGCGCGGCGCGCCAGTGCAGCGCGTGGCTGTCGCCGATCAGCGCGATGGTCCGCCGCGCCTTGCCCGCCGAGACGCCGAACGTGCAGACCGGTTCGGGTCGCTGGCGCGTCGGCTGGCAGGGCGAGTCGGGCAGCCGGTCGGAGTCCGACCACGGTGGGTAGGCCTTGCGCGTGGGGTTGCTGCACGGGTGCGCCTTGTCGCGCACGGCGGCGCCGAAGCATTTCGGGTCGGTCGGCCTGAAGGTGGCAGCGCCGCTGATCGACGACAGCGCGGCGGCGCCGGCGATCGACGTCAGCGCGACGGCCGCGCACGTCGCGACGACGGCTCTGGGACGCATCCTCGGCGGCTACGTGTTCTGCTGGTAGCTGCCGTGGACGCGCCGCACGCTCCACCTGCACGTGAAGCTGGCGTAGAACTGCGTCGCGATGCTCGAGTCCTGCTTGCCGACGCACTTCCACCGCCGCAGGACCTTCTTCGTGCAGCGGTAGCTCTTCTTGGAGCGACACTTGTGGAACGCGACCACGACCTTCTTGGCGGTCTTGCACGTCGTCCGCTTCTGCTTGAGCGTGAGGTTATAGGTCGGCTTGCCACCCCGCGGGTACTGCTCGCGCTCGCTGAGCCTGCACTTCCGGTAGATGTTCTTGGACGCCTTGGATGAGGTCTTGGCCGCCTTCGCCTTCGTGGCGGTCTGCTGGCCGCGGCCGGGGCCTGCGACGAGGAGACCGTCACGGCGATGGCCGTGGCGGCCGCGATCAGGACGAGTAGGGCGAGCAGCGGGCGGGGGCGTGCGAGCACAGGTCAATCTCCTTCGGGACGGTCAAGGTGCGATCGTGTCACAAGCTCAGCCGTGACCGCGCCGGGCCCGCAGCAGCTTCAGCGTCGCCTTCGCCTGGCCGGTCTTGCCCGTGATGTCCGTGGCGCCGAGCACGACGTCGTAGCGGCCGGCCTTGCGCGGCGGGCGCGGCCAGCGCAGCGAGCGCCGGCCGCTGCCAAGCCGGCCGCCGAGCACGATGACGGTCCTGCCGCCGCGGCGCAGGCGCAGGGTCACGTTCGACGGCTTGGAGACCGACAGCTTGAGGACCGCCGGCTTGCCGCCGCGGGCGCGCCGGGAGACGCGCTGGCCCCCCGGCGCCTGGCTGCGGGAGCGCGAGTATCGCTGGGCGGCTGCCCCCTAGACCGCGGGATCGCGGGCGGCCGCGGCGGGCGGCGCCGGCGTGGTGGCGCCCGCCGGCGTGAGGACGGCGGCCGCGCCGCCGGCCGGTGATGCGGGTACGGGCGATCTGGCCGCCCGCGCCGCGTCCTCGGTCAGCCGCATGCAGAGCTTGCGCAGGAAGTCGCGCGCGAGCGTGTGGTAGCCGACGTCCGCGTCGTTGGCGCGCAGTGCGTAGCGCGACCAGCCGCCCGTGTCGTAGTCGTCGAGCTCGCCGCGCAGCTGCGCTTCGCCGGCGGCGAACAGCGCGTAGCCCTCGGCGTCGTTGGCCAGCGCAGCGAAGTCATGCAGCCCGTTGAGCGCCTGCGTGAAGGCGTTGAGCACGCGCATGCGGGGCGCGAAGGAGTAGATGAGGTAGTGCGCGCCGGCGGACGTCGCGACGCGCACGCCGCTCGGCGGCGCCGTCCTGAAGATCCCCAAGCCGGCGCGCGCGGCCTCGAAGTAGCGCGGCTCGCCAAGGCGCACGGCGGCGCGTGACAGCGCCTGGATCGCGGTCCCCTGGGCCAGCCCGCTGACCCACGGCGGGCGGCCGCCGTCGAAGCGGAACAGGTACTCCCAGGCGATCCCTCCGGCGCGCTGCGCGGCCAGCGCCAGCGCCTCGTCGAGCAACGCCCGCAGCGAGTTGTCGTATCCGCCCTGCCAGAGCCCGTTGGCCTTGCCGAACGTGCCCAGCCACTGGATCTGCAGGCCCTCGCCGGCGTAGTACTGCCAGACGAGGCGACTGCCCTGGAAGCTCACCCGCGCGCCGCTGCGCAGCAGCGGTCCGTTGGACCACCACTCGCGGTTGCGTTTGACGGTGGTGAACAGCGCGGGCAGGCGCGTCGCGCTGAAGCCGCCGGCGGCAGCGACGTCCTCGAGGTTGCGCAGGACCGCGCCGAGGGCCGTCCGGCGCGCGCCCTCGAGCTTGCGCCGCAGGCCGAGCGCGTTGACATAGATCGCGCGGTCGGTGTCGTGCGTGGCGCGGTCGATCTCGCCGGCGGCAAGCATCCGCTTCAGCTCGCCGCGGACCGTCTGCTGGGACGCCGCGGCGCGCGCTGTGGGCTCGGTGGAGCGGCGTGTCGTCCGTCGCGGCGCCGTCGCTGT
>JBBSQG010000344.1:0-3883 GCA_038258125.1 Solirubrobacterales bacterium | reverse complement strand
CGTCCCGCCACTGCGCTTCCTGCGCGGCGTGCTGTGCCTCAACACCAAGTACAAGAAGCGCTCCAAGTGCAAGGCCGTGGATGCCGACGGCTACGCCCACCACGCCTATACCACGCGCCAGGGCCCCTACTTCAAGCCGCATGGGCCGGTCGGCAAGGACGATGTGACGATCGGCGTGCTGTCTCGCCTGACGTCGGCGCTGGACCGCGCCCGCCGGGCCGGGGCGCTGACCCGGCGCCTGCCGATCTACCTGACCGAGTTCGGCATCCAGTCGACGCCCGACAAACAGCAGGGCGTGTCGCTCGCCAAGCAGGTCCAGTACCGCGCGATCTCCGAGCGGATCGCCTGGGCGAACCCGCGCGTGGCCTCGTTCTCGCAGTACCTGCTGACCGACAGCGAGCCGACCGGCAAGAACCAGTACGGCGGCTTCGAGTCGGGTCTGCGCTTCTCAAACGGCAAGGCGAAGCCGTCGCTGCGCGCCTTCCGCCTGCCGCTGGCGGTCAAGCGAACCGGCTCGAAGGTCTCGATCTGGGGCCTCGTGCGACCGGCGCGCGGCTCGGTGACCGCGACGATCACCTACGCCAACGGCAAGGGCGCCTTCAAGAAGCTGCGCACCGTGAAGACGAACTCGCGCGGCTACTTCCAGGTCAGCTCGACGTGGCGATCCAATCGCCGCTGGAACCTGACCTGGGAGAACCAGTCGGGTGCCCCGGTCGCGGCCTACCGCACGCCGTAGCGCGTCGACGATTCAGCGCAGCGGGTACGGCGGCAGCCCGGAGTCGATGATGTTCTGCGTGCCCGCCAGCTGCATGTAGACCGCGTAGCCGGCGATCATCAGCGCACAGGCCGCGAGCGCCGGCGCGCGCAGGGCGGGGCGCCGGTCGAGCGTCCAGGCGGCGGCGGCATAGACGACCGGCGTCGCGACGAAGGCGACACGGCCCCAGTCCAGCGCGAACGTCATCGCGACGAGGCAGAGCCCGACGAGCACCAGCCCGCGGCGAGCGAAGGAGAACTCGCGCAGCGCGAGCGGCGCGAGCAGCCACAGCGGCCCGAAGATCAGCGCCAGGCGGCGCGCCTCGACATCGAAGAACGCCCGCAGGCCGTCGCGCAGCACGTCGATGCGCCCGCCGATCAGCGATCCGCCGTAGCCGGGGACGAGCTCGCGGCCGACGGTCGGGATGGTCAGGCGCAGCGCGCAGAACGCGGCGAGCGCCGGGGCGGCGAGCGCGAGCACGCGCACGAGCGCGGCCCGGTCCAGCGGTCGCTGCGCCCAGACCGCGTAGGCGAGCGGGGCGAGAAACAGCGCCGATTCGCGGTTCAGCGCGCCAATCAGCATCGTCACGCCGAGCGCGACGGGGCGGCGCTCAACGACGAAGAGAGCGCCCGTGACCATCACGAGGACCGTGAGCGGATCGGGGTTGTGGCCCTGGCGCAGGCTGGCGACGAGCAGCGGCGGCGAGAGGACGAGCACACCGGCGAGCGGCAGCGACGTAACGCGCGTGATGCCGAGGCGCTCGAGCAGCAGGAAGAGCATCGCGGCGGCAGCGCCCGAGCACAGCCAGGCGATGACGCTGAACGAGAACCCGTGCTCGAAGGGCAGCACGTGGACGAGCCACGGCACCGCGACGCGGTAGGCGAAGACGAACGTGTGCGGCGCCGACGGGTCGTCGGCCATCCGATCGTAGATGAGGTCGTCGCCCTGCGGGGTCGGCGCGTCGCGCACGCAGGCGTCGAGCACGACGATCGCGGCGGTGGCGAGCACGCCGACCGCCACGGCCAGCCGGCCCGCGGGCCACGCGAGCACCCGCACGGCCACAGCGCGCCGGTCGATCTGCATCACCGCCGGCCCATGCTCAGCGTCGCGCGATGAGCATGAACGTGTGCCCGAGCCAGCGCAGGCCGGGCGCCGAGCCGTGGCGATCGAGCGCGCCGACGGCGCGCTGGGCGCGCACGGGCAGCCGCCGCCACGAGTAGCTGACGGCGTGCAGCTGCGGTCGCAGGCCGGCGGCCCGGGCGGCGGCGGCGAGGCGCCGCGGCGACAGCGGGATGTCGTCGGGCGTGCCGTGCACGCGCACGCCGAGGCCGGCGCGGTTTGCCAGCGCGAGCGCGGCGCCGATCGGGTGGTAGAGGTTCGGCTCGATCGCGACGAGCGCGCCACCGGGCCGCAGCAGCCGGAACGCCTCGGCGATGACCGGCTCCAGCGGTCCGGCGTAGGCGACGTGGTGCAGGACGAGGCGGTGCAGCACAACGTCGAACGAGCCGTCGGGCAGCTCGTCGAGCCGGCCGGCGGCGCCGGTCATGCCCTCGTCGGCCTCGCCCTGTGCGACGGCGTGGGCCGGGCGTGCCGGGTCGATGTCGGCCGCGACGAGCCGCCAGGCGGGCTTGGGCAGCAGATGACGACCCGGGTGCCAGCCGCAGCCGACCGACAGCGCGTCGCCGCCGGCGAGGCCGAGGTGGTGGTCCAGCAGCGCGCGCTCGCGCTGCTTGCCGCGCTCGTACTGCTCGGCGAGCGTGGCCGGGTCGCTCATGCGGTCGAGCAGGTTCTCGGGTGTGTAAGCCTCGCTCATCGGTCGCCGGTGGCCGGCCGAGGCTAGGCTACTTCGCATGCCATTCAACATTGGTCCCATGGAGCTCCTCGTGCTCCTGGTCATGATCGCCGTGTTCGTCGCAATCCTGGTCGCGGTCCTGCGCCGGGCGTGAGCGAGCGCGCCCCGGCGGCGGAGAACGTCTACGCCACGGCGAAGCAAGGCTGGCGCGCTCGGGCCGCATCGATCGTCTCCGGCCGCGCACGGGCACGCCGTCACGCGCGGCTCTTCGCGCTGACCGGCGCGGACCGCGAGACGCGCATCCTCGACCTCGGCTGCGGCCGGCTCGGCCTGCGGCGCCACGCGCCCGAGCACGACATCACCGGTGTCGATCGCGTGCCGCGGCCCGACTACCCCGGTCCGTTCGTGCTCGCCGACGTGCTCGAGGGCCTGCCGTTCGCCGACGGCGAGTTCGACCTTGCCTACTGCTCGAGCGTCATCGAGCACATCGCGCCCGCCGACCGCGCCGCGTTCGCGGCCGAGCTGCGGCGCGTCGCGCGCGGCTGGTACGTACAGACGCCGGCCTTCTCATTCCCGATCGAGCCGCACGCCCTGCTGCCGTTCGCGCACTGGCTGCCGACCGCGCTGCGGCGGCCGTACTGGCGTCTCGGCGTGGCCGGCGACTGGGAGCAGATCGAGCTGCTGCGCCGCGCCGAGATGCGCGCGCTGTTCGGTGAGCCGGTCGCCGAGCGCGCCGGCCCGCTCGTGAAGAGCTGGATCAGCGTCAAGCCGGTGTGAACACGCTGTGAATCGCGCCGCCGACCGGCCGGCGGCGAAGCGCCCGGACCGCCTACATTTGCGGGCATGGCGCAGCAACTCTGGTTTCTCCGGCACGGCGAGGCCGAGCCCCACGATGCCCGCCCCGACGTCGACCGCCGGCTGACCGAGCGCGGCGAGCAGCAGTCGCGCAGCGCGGGTCGGGCGCTGGCCCGGCTCGGGATCGCCTCGCAGCTCGTGCTGACAAGCCCGCGGGTCCGCGCGCTGGACACCGCGCGGCTGGCCTGCGCGGAGCTCGGCTGCGAGTACGTCGTCGACGAGTCGCTGTCCAGCGGCTTCGGCCTGGATGACGCGCTCGCGCTCGCGCACGCCGCCGGCGACGACAAGCGGGTGCTGTTCATCGGCCACAACCCCGACTTCGTGCAGGTCGTGCACGAGCTCACCGGCGCCGGCGTCGAGCTGAAGAAGGGCGGCGTGGCGGGCGTGCGGATGCGCGGCCAGCGCCGCGGCGATCTGCTCGTGCTGCTGCGCCCGCGCGAGCTCGCGCTGATCGCCCCATAGCTTCCATAGTCTTGAGCGGG
>JBBSQG010000343.1:0-3900 GCA_038258125.1 Solirubrobacterales bacterium | reverse complement strand
TCGGCGTGGCCAGCGTCTGCGTCGGATCGCTCAGCGCGCAGCCGCAGCGGGCGGCCCCGTAGTCCAGCGCCAGGACGCGCACTCCTAGTAGTGGACCCGTCCGCAGGCCGCATCCACTAGGTGAGCGCCGCCTCGATCGCCGCAAGGGCGGCGGCGATCGCCTCGGGGAGCTTGGCGGGGTCGCGGCCGCCGGCCTGGGCCATCGTGTCGCGTCCCCCTCCCCCGCCGCCGGCCACCGCGGCGGCCGCCTTGACGCTCGCGCCGGCCCTCACCCCGCGCGCGACGAGCGCCGGCGTGACCGCGGCGACGAGATGCACGCGGCCGTCGACCGCCGCGCCCAGGACGGTCGCCGACTGCTCGCCGAGGCGGCCCTTGACGCGGTCGGCCAGGTCCATGAGCTGCTTTGCTCCACCGCCGTCGTCGACGACCCGCACGACGACGTCCGCGCCGGAGATCTGGGCCGCGGCGGCGGCGAGCGCGTCGGCGTCGACGGTCGTCGCGGCGCCGTTGCTCGTAGCGGCTTGGGCGGCCTGCTTGGCCTTGGCCTGCAGCTCGGAGACGGCCTCGGGCAGGCGCTCGACAGCGGTGCGCAGCAGCGCGGCCGCTTCGCTGGCCTTCGTGTCGGAGGCGCGCAGCGCAGCGACGGCGGCCGGGCCGGTGAGCGCTTCGATGCGGCGGACGTTCGCGGCGCTCGAGCTCTCACCGAGCAGCTTGAAGACGCCGATCTCGGCGGTCGAGCGGACGTGCGTGCCGCCGCACAGCTCACGCGAGTCGTTGCCGTCGCCGATCTGCACCATCCGCACGACGTCGCCGTACTTCTCGCCGAACAGCGCCATCGCGCCGAGCGCGCGAGCCTCGTCGAGGGTCGTCGTGATCGGGCGCACGGGGTCGTTGGCGAGGATCCACTCGTTGACGCGATCCTCGATCGCCCGCAGGTCCTCGGCGGAGATCCGCTCGCCGTGGGCGAAGTCGAAGCGCAGTTTGTCGGGGCCGACGTAGGAGCCGGCCTGGCGCACGTGCGTGCCCAGGCGCTCGCGCAACGCGGCGTGCAGCAGGTGGGTGGCGGTGTGGTTGGCCTGGGTGGCGGTCCGCGCGGCGCGGTCGACGCGCGCGACGACGCGCTCGCCGGGCTGCAGCTCACCCGCCTCGGGCTCGATCCTGAGCGACTGGCCATCGCCTTCACGGCGAACGTCTAGGACACGGGCGCGAGCCTCGCCGAGCTCCGACTCGATCACGCCGGTGTCAGCGACCTGGCCACCACCGGTTGCGTAGAACGGCGACTCCGCGAGCTTCACCATCTGCACCCCGTCGGCCAACCCGGCGATCACCGGGCTCAAGGTCGTGTGCTGCTCAAGCGTCTCGTAACCCGTGAACTCGGTCCTGAAGTCGATCAGCGGCGCCATGGCGTTGGAGAGATCCGGCTTCTCGTCGCCACGAGCGGATGAGCGCCCACCTGCACGCGCCCGGGCACGCTGGGCGTCCATGAGCTCCCCGAAGCCCTGGAGGTCGACGTCGATGCCCCGCTCCTCGGCGAGCTCGCGCGTGAGGTCGATCGGGAAGCCGTACGTGTCGTGCAGGAGGAAGGCATCCTCGCCGGAGATCGTGCCCTCCGAGCGCGCGATGACCTCCTCGAGCAGCTTCGTGCCCTGCTCGAGCGTGCGCCCGAACCCCTCCTCCTCCGAGCGCGCCCACAGCAGCACCGAGTCGCGCTCGCGCACGAGCTCGGGGTACGCGGCTCCCATGATCTCGATCACCTTCTCGACGAACTTGGGCAGGAAGCCGGGCTCGATCCCGATCCGGCGGCCCTGCTGGATCGCGCGCCGCATCGTGCGCCGCAGGATGTACCCACGATCCTCGTTGGAGGGCACGACACCGTCGGCGATGAGGAACGTCAGCGCGCGTGAGTGGTCGGCGATGATCCGCAGCGCACGCTCGTCGGGATCCTTGGACGCCAGTTGCCGACCGAGCGCCATCAGCGGCGCGAACGTGTCGGTCTCGAACACCGAGTCGACGCCCTGCTGGATGACCGCCATCCGCTCCAGCCCCAGGCCGGTGTCGATGTTGCTCGCCGGCAGCGGCGCGAGGCTCTCGCTGCCGTCCTCGTGCGTCGTCAGGTCGTACTGCGTGAAGACGAGGTTCCAGTACTCCAGGAAGCGCTCGTTCTCGCCGCCGGGCAGGTCCTCGGCGGTTCCCCACCCCAGGCCGCGGTCGATGTACAGCTCGCTGCACGGGCCGCACGGCCCGCTCGTCCCGGCCTGCCAGAAGTTCTCCGAGCGCGGGCACTGGATGATCCGCTCGCGCGGCACGCCGACCGACAGCCACGCCTCGATCGCCTCCTCGTCCGGCCCCAGGCCGAGCTTCTCGTCGCCCTCGAAGACCGTGATCCAGATGTCGTCGGGGTCAAACCCGAAGCCGTCCTGCGACAGCTCCCAGGACCACTGCACGGCCTCCTGCTTGAAGTAGTCGCCGATCGAGAAGTTGCCGAGCATCTCGAAGAACGTCAGGTGGCGCGCGGTGTTGCCGACGTTCTCGATGTCCGTCGTCCTGAAGCACTTCTGCACCGACGCCAGCCGTGGATGGGGCGGCGTCTCCTCGCCACGGAAGTACGGCACGAGCGGGTGCATGCCGGCCGTCGTCAGCAGCACGGACGCATCTCCGGCGGCCGGGACGAGCGACGCCGACGCCAGCCGCAGGTGGTCGCGCTGCTCGAAGAAGGAGAGGAACGTCTCGCGGATCTCGTCGGTCGTCATGCCCATGGCGTCAGGCGATTGTGGCGCATCCGACAATCTCGTCCCCGCACTGGAAGACCGCGGTCTGGCCGGGCGCGGCACCGTCGAACGGCTCGTCGAGGTGAATCTCGTCGCCCTCGATGCGGCAGCCGACCGGGGCGGTGTGGCTGCGCAGGCGCACCGCGTCGGGCTCGCCGCGCAGCCGCAGCCCCCGAACGCGGACGCGGCGCGTGGCCAGCTGCGCGCGCGGGCCGACGGTGACGGTGTTCGTGCGCGCGTCGGTGGCAAGCACGTAGAGCGGCTCGCGCGACCCGCCCGGCAGGCCCTTGCGCTGGCCAACGGTGAAGCCGTGATGGCCGTCGTGGCGGCCGACGACGGTGCCGGCGCGATCGACGATGTCGCCCGGGCGCCCGTGCAGGTCGCCGTAGCGGGCGAGGAACTGCGCCCGGCCGGTGCCGGCGAGGAAGCACAGGTCCTGCGAGTCGGGCTTGCCGGCGACGTCGAGCCCAGCGCCGGCGGCGAGCGCGCGGACCTCCGGCTTGGTCAGCTCGCCGAGCGGGAAACGCAGGCGGCCCAGGGTCTTGAGCGACAGGGCGGCGAGCATGTAGCTCTGGTCCTTGCGGACGTCGGCGGCGAGCCGCAGGCCACCGGCGCCGGTGCGGCGGGCGTAATGCCCCGTCGTCAGCGTGGCGGCGCCGAGCCGGTCGGCGAAGTCGAGCATCGCGTCGAGGCGGACGTGGCCGTTGCAGCGGATGCACGGGTTCGGGGTCTGGCCGGCGGCGTGCTCGCTCAGCCAGGGCTGCACGACCCCGGCGCGAAACTCGTCGCGCAGGTCAAGCGTGAAGTGCGCCAGGCCGAGGCCGTGGGCGACGCGCCGCGCGCCGCGCACCGCCGCCGCCGAGCAGCACGAGCCCTCGCCGTCGTTGCCGGGCTCGGCCCACAGCTCGAGCGTCACCGCGACGACCTCGGCGCCGGGCACCCGGGCGCTGAGCAGGGCGGCGACCGCGCTGTCGACGCCGCCGGACATCGCGACCAGCGTGCGGCCGGCATAGGGCTCGACCGCCCCGCCGGCCCGCGCCGCGGCGCCGAGCGCGCGGTGCAGCGCGTCGGAGGCGAGGTCGGCGGCGTGCAGCTTGCCGGGACTCAAACCGCCGAGCTCCGCGGCGATCCG
>JBBSQG010000342.1:0-3900 GCA_038258125.1 Solirubrobacterales bacterium | reverse complement strand
CGCATCGCAAACGCGGAGCGGTCGGGGTGCGTTGGTAGCCTGCGGCGCGTGACCACCACGCTCGCCGACCTCCCCCTGCTCGCCTCGGGCAAGGTCCGCGACATGTACGACCTCGGCGACCGCCTGCTGATGGTCGCCTCTGACCGGATCTCGACCTACGACGTCGTCCATCCGACGCCGATCCCCGACAAGGGCCGGGTGCTCACCGGGCTGTCGGTGTTCTGGTTCGAGCAGACGAGCGAGCTCGTGCCCAACCACCTGCTGTCGGTCACCGAAGGCGTGCCCGGCGAGGCGCGGGGGCGAGCGCTATCGGTCATGAAGCTCGAGATGGTGCCCGTCGAGTGCGTCGTACGTGGCTACCTGACCGGCTCGGGCTGGAAGGATTACCAGGCGACGGGCGCCGTCGCGGGCATCGAGCTGCCGCCGGGGCTGCGCGACTCCGAGCAGCTGCCCGAGCCGATCTTCACGCCCTCGACGAAGGCCGACGTCGGCCACGACGAGACGATCGACTTCGACCGTGCCGCCGAGATCGTCGGCGACCGCGCGGTCATGGAGCAGCTGCGCGACCTGTCGATCGCGCTGTACTCCTTCGCGGCCGAGCACGCACGCTCGCGCGGCGTCATCCTCGCCGACACGAAGTTCGAGTTCGGCCGCGACGGCGACGGCGTGCTGCGCGTCGGCGACGAGGTGCTGACGCCCGACTCGTCGCGCTTCTGGCCCGCCGATACCTACGAGGTCGGGCGCCCGCAGCCGAGCTTTGACAAGCAGTACGTGCGCGACTGGGCCGCCGGCACGGGCTGGGACAAGGCACCGCCGGCCCCGGCGATCCCCGACGACGTCGTCGCCGGCACCCGCCAGCGCTACGTCGAGGCCTACGAGACGATCAGCGGCCAGCCGTTCGCCGACTGGGTCGCGCGGGCGGAGCGCGTCGCCTGATCATGCGCGCGCGAGTACTGGTACGGCCGAAGGCGGGCATCCTCGATCCACAGGGCGTCGCCGTCGAGCGGGCGCTGCCGGCTTTGGGGTTCGAGGGCGTGACGAACGTCCACGTCGGCCGGCTGATCGAGCTCGACATCGAGGACCCCAGCCAGCTGGAGTCGATGTGCGAGAAGCTGCTCGCCAACCCGCTCGTCGAGGATTACGAGATCCTGAGTGTCCAGCGGCCGGATGCCGATGGCTGATCTCAGACCGTGGGGCCGGATGCCCCGCGGGGCACTCTCCTAACTGATGCATGTGATGCTTTAGCCTGTGCATCATGCGCACCACACTCTCGATTCACGACGAACTGCTCGCGTCCGCGAAGCTCCGGGCGCGCGAGCGCGGGGTCACGTTGGGAGCGCTCGTCGAGGATGCACTGCGGCGCGAGTTGTCGGCGTCCGACGATCCGCCACCCAAGCTGGACCTGCCCGTCTTTCATGGCGGCAGCGGCCCGCGACCAGGCCTCGACCTCGACTCCAATCGGGCGATCTACGAGTTCCTCGACGAAGGCGTCCCGCTCGACAAGCGACGCTGAGCGTGCTCCTGCTTGACGTCAACGTCGTCCTCGCCGCCCACCGCGCCGACCATCCGAAGCACGAGGCCATGACCCGATGGCTGGAAGCGATGATCGCAGCGCGCGAGACGTTCGGGATACCGAACATCGTGTGGACGTCGTTCTTGCGGATCGTGACGAACCGGCGTGCGTTTCCCGAGCCGAGCGCATTGCAGGATGCGTTCGCCTACATCGACACATACCGCGAGCACCCCAGTCACCGTTCGCTCGAGCCAGGCCCGCTGCACATGCTGTTGTTGCGCCGAATCTGCGAGGACGCCGACGCGCGTGGCGAACTGGTTCCCGATGCCGTCCTCGCAGCGATCGCGCTCGAGCATGGATGCGCCGTGGCCTCGCTTGACCGCGACTTCGGGCGATTCACATCCATCCGGCATGTCACGCCGGGCACCGGCTGAGCCATGCGCTTCGGGGTGGTCCGGTTCCCCGGCTCGTGTGACGAGACCGACGCCGCGCTCGCCTGCGAGCGCGTGCCGGGCGCGTCGGCGCAGCTGCTATGGCACGGCGATGCGGACCTGCAGGGCGTCGACGCGGTCGTCGTGCCCGGCGGGTTCTCCTACGGCGACTATCTGCGCGCGGGCGCGATCGCGCGCTTCTCGCCGGTGATGGAGTCAGTGATCCGCTTTGCCGGCCAGGGCGGGCTCGTGCTCGGGATCTGCAACGGCTTTCAGGTCCTCTGCGAGGCCGGTCTGCTGCCGGGCGCTTTGCTGCCGAACATCGAGCGGCGCTTCATCTGCCGGCAGGTGAACCTCGAGGTCGTCCAGGCGTCGATGCCGTTCACGGCCGACTGCGCCGCCGGCGAGCTGCTGTCGATTCCGGTGAAGCACACGACCGGCCGCTATTACGCGCCACCGGACGACCTTGAGCGCCTCGACGCACATGGCCAGATCATCCTGCGTTACGCCGCCGGCGCCAACCCCAACGGCTCCGTTGACGACATCGCCGGCGTGCGCAACGCGGCCGGAAACGTCTTCGGGCTCATGCCCCATCCCGAGCACGCCGTCGATCCCCTCACCGGGTCGACCGACGGGCTGAAGATCTTCACCTCGATGGCCCATGCCCACGGTTGACCAAGCGGTCGCCCTCGGGCTGACGCGGGACGAGTTCGCGCTGATCGGCGAGAAGCTCGGGCGTGAGCCCAACGAGGTCGAGCTGGCGGTCTTCTCGCTGATGTGGAGCGAGCACTGCGCCTACAAGCACTCCAAGAAGCTGTTGAAGTCGCTGCCGACGGAGGGGCCGCGGCTCGCTCTGGGCCCGGGCGAGAACGCCGGCGCGGTCGACGTCGGCGACGGCTGGGTCGTCGCCTTCAAGGTCGAGTCGCACAACCACCCGTCGGCGGTCGAGCCGTTCCAGGGCGCCGCGACCGGCGTCGGCGGCATCCTGCGCGACATCTTCGCGATCGGCGCGCGGCCGATCGCAGTTTTGGATTCCCTGCGTTTCGGCGAGCCGACATCGGCGCGCACGCGCTACCTGCTCGACCACGCCGTCGGCGGCATCGGCCACTACGGCAACTCGATCGGCGTGCCGACGATCGGCGGCGAGGTCTACTTCGAGGAGCCCTACGAGCAGAACTGCCTCGTCAACGCGATGGCTTTGGGCCTGGCGCGCTCCGACGGCCTGATCCGCTCGGCCGCGACGGGCCTGGGCAACGCGCTCGTCCTGTTCGGCGCGACGACCGGGCGCGACGGGATCGGCGGCGCCTCGGTGCTCGCCTCGGCCGAGCTCGGCGAGGAGGACGCGTCCAAGCGCCCGACGGTCCAGGTCGGCGATCCGTTCGCCGAGAAGAAGGTCATGGAGTGCTCGCTGGAGCTGCTCGAGCGCGGGCTGCTCGTGGCGCTGCAGGACCTCGGCGCGGCGGGGCTGTCCTCGTCGTCGTCGGAGATGGCCTCCAAGGGGGAGGTCGGGCTGGACATCGACGTCGCGCTCGTCCCGCTGCGCGAGGCGGGCATGGAGCCGTGGGAGATCATGGTCAGCGAGTCCCAGGAGCGGATGCTCTGCGTCTGCGAGCCCGCGCGATTGACCGAAGTGCTGGAGGTCTGCGAGAAGTGGGAGGTCGGCGGGACGGCGATCGGCACGGTCACCGACACGCGCTCTTTGCGGGTGTTCGTAGGCGACCAGCGGGGCGCCGACATGCCAGTCCCGGCCCTGGTGGACGACTGCCCGCTGTATGACCTCGTCGTCGAGGCGCCGGCGGCCGGGCTGTACGCGGCGCCGTCGCGGGTGCTGGCTTCAGATCACGACGTGAGCGATCCCGGGATCACGCTGCTCGCGCTGCTGGCGTCGCCGAACATCGCCTCGCGGCTGCCGCTGTTCGAGCAGTACGACTGCATCGTGCAGTCGCGCACCGTGCG
>JBBSQG010000341.1:0-3905 GCA_038258125.1 Solirubrobacterales bacterium | reverse complement strand
GCAACCGCGGAGGGATCTCGCTCATGTACCCCAGCGCGCGGCACCTGCCCGCGAAGGCGCGAGCCTTTCGCGACCACGTGATCGCGGCCTTCGAGACCTCCCCCTGGTGTTGACGCGCACTCTGTCTGAGGGGGCCGGAGCAGATCTTGCGCAGGCTGGGTGATGGAGGCCGGCCGGCCGAGGCCGTGATGACCATCGTCACTTTGTTCACCGCCGTGGCGCCGACAGGTAGAGGCGCAGGGGCGGAGGACGGGCATCGGCACGGAGCCGGTCGACGGAATAGATGAGGGGGGTCGGTTTGGTCGCCAGCCCCCCCTCGTGCCCCGACTTATCTGAGCGAAAGACAGGGCCCCACACGAGTCGTCTACTTCGACGGCGACGTCAAGAGTTGGACGAAGAAGCGGCCGTCGGTGTCGGCGGCTCGACCACGCCACTGCCCGTGCTGTGGCGTGGCCGCAGCGCCGCCCGGAGAGCCCCTACGGCTGCATGGGCATGGCGGCCGGAAGCGGATGCGGCTCGGGCCCGAGGAGCGCGGCGGCGACAAGGCGCCCCGTGAGATCGAGGTGCGGAGGTACCGCTGTTTGCGGTGCGAAGCGGTCATCGTGGTCTTGCCGCGGGGCGTCCTCCCGCGCCTCCGGTACGGCGCTGTGGCGATCGCCCTGGCCCTGGCGCTGTGGTCGGCGGGCGCGTCGTCGGCCGCCGTGCGCGACCAAGTCGGAGGCTTCGTCATCGTCGGAGAGGACGCTCGCCGGAGCTGGGGGTCGGTCAGTCGCTGGGCACGGACACCACCTTGGGCGAGCGCGCCGGGTAGCACCGGTGATCCTCCGCGCGTGCGCGCCGCGCGTGTGACTCAGTGGCTGTCAGGCCATGCCCCTGGGACAGGCTCGCTCGCCCAGCTCGCGTGCATGGGAGCGCTGCTCGCGTGATGGGCATCGCCTGTGATTGGCGGTCGATCCGCGCCCCACCAGTCATCGTCGTCGCATCGTCCTCACGGTCTCGGCGATCACCCCGCTCCCTCATGAAAGGAGCAAGGACATGACCGATGAGATGAGACCCAAGGACGACCGCGAGGCCGTCGCCCTCTTCCGAGCGCAGCTGCTGGGGCCGCTCTTGTGCCGCGGTACGCTCGAGCGCGGCGAGCTCGCGGAGCTCTTGCGCGGGCTCGCCGACGCGCGAGTGCGCCCGCCGGGCAGCGACATCACCCGAAGCTACTCGGTGCCGACGCTGGAGCGCTGGTACTACGCCTATCGTCGCGGCGGCCTCGGCGCGCTCCACCCGGAGCGCCGGAGCGACCGAGGTCACGCGCAGCAGCTGACCGTGGCGCAGCGCGAGCTCTTGCTCGCGATCCGCCGTGAGCGCCCCCGTGTCAGTGCGGCGCTCATCCTCCGCACCCTCGAAGCCGATGGTCGGCTCGACCGTGGCCAGGTCAGCGAGTCGACCGTGCGGCGGCTCTTCGCCGAGCACGGACTCGACCGTCTCGGTGCGGCGCAAGTCGATCAGCCGCTCCGTCGACGCTGGGAGACCGCGGCGCCCAATGCGCTCTGGCACGCCGACGTCTGCCATGGGCCGATGCTCCGCGTCGACGGCGAGGGGATGCCGCTGCGCATCCACGCGATCCTCGACGACCACAGCCGCTACGTCGTGGCGCTCGCCGCCCGCAGTACCGAGCGTGAGTCGGAGATGCTCGCTCTGCTCGTGCAGGCCATGCGCCGCCATGGCGCCCCCGACGCGCTCTACCTCGACAACGGTCCGACCTACGTCGGCGAGACCCTGAGCACCGCCTGTGGCCGACTCGGCATCGGACTCATCCACGCCAAGGCCTACGACCCGCAGGCGCGCGGCAAGATGGAGCGCTTTTGGCGCACGCTCCGAGACCAGTGTCTCGACCATCTCGAGCCGAGCGCCACGCTCCACGACGTGCAGGTGCGGCTGCTCGCGTGGCTCGACCGACACTACCTCGTCGCGCCTCATGCTTCGCTCGTCGGTAAGTCGCCAGCGCAGGTCTACGAGATCGCCGAGCCCAAGCGCCTGGAAGAGTCGATGCTTCGCGAGGCACTGACCGTCCGTGGTCGACGCCTCGTCGCTCAGGACGCGACGCTCTCCGTCGCTGGCACCCTCTTCGAGGTCGACCAGAGCTATCTCTGCGGACGCAAGGTCACCGTCGCTCGCTGCCTGCTCGACCCGAGCGAGCGGCCGTGGGTCGAATATGAAGATCAGCAGCTGCCGCTACGACGGGTCGACCCACGCGCCAACGCAAAGCGACGACGCCAGAAGAAGAAGCGACGCGGCATCGACGCCGTGTCCTTCGACCCCAACCAGGCGCGGCTCGACGCACTTCTCGGAGGTGACCGATGACCGCCCGCTGGCTCAGTCACTTCGGCCTCAACGCCCCGCCCTTCACCAAGTCCGTTTCCGACGACGAACTCTGGGTCCCGTCGTCGCGGGAGGTGATCGTCGACCGCCTCGTGGAAGGCTGCGAAGAGCGCGGCCACGTCCTGCTCACCGGCGAGCCTGGCATCGGCAAGACCTGCGTCCTACGCGCGCTACGCAAGCGCCTCCCCGACGCCGGCTTCCACCTGACCTACTGCCACAACGCCACCCTCGGCCGCCGCGACTTCTACCGGCAGCTGTGCCTGGCGATCGGCCTCAATCCCAAGGCCACCGCCGCCGCTGTCTTCTACGCCATCCACCAACACGTGCGCGACCTCGGGGGCGAGCGCGTCCATCCGGTCTTCCTCCTGGACGAGGCGCACCTGCTCAACCAGCAGGTGCTCGAGCACCTGCATATCCTCTCGAACTACGAGTGGGACTCCGCGCCGCTGCTCTCCATCGTCCTCGTAGGCCTCCCCGAACTCGGTGACCGCTTGCGGCTCCGCAAGAACCGCTCGCTCTACTCACGGGTCCACACGCGTCTGCACCTCGGCGACGCCGCGCCCGGGGACACCGCCGAGTATGTCGCTCACCGCCTCGCTCTCGTCGGCCAGGAGCACGCCCCCTTCGACAGCGACGCGCTCGCGCTCCTCCATGAAGCTTCCGGCGGACGCCTCCGCGACATCGACCGCATCGCGACCGACGCCCTCAAGCGGGCGGCTCGCCGGAAGATCAAACGCGTCGACCGGACGCTGATCGCCAGCACCCTCGACACCGAGCAGTGACGACGTGGCCATCACGCTTGTGGCAGCGTCCCGTCACTCGTGATGGCCATCGCCTCCGGCGCCTCGCGCCCAGACCTGATGGTCATCCCTCAAGCTGCGCGCCGACCCATCATCCAGCCCGCGCGGCTACACCAGGAGCGCACACGGTTGATCCCCGTAGTGCACAGAACACGCCTCGGCGAGATTGGTGGGTACTGGAACTTCAGGCCGGTACAGAGAATTGAAGCCGCAGAAGCCGAAGCCTCGATCGTTCGACAGCCCGACGCAATCCTGGGGAAAGGTGAAGAACGCGCTGAGTTCGTAGTCGGGGCACGGTTCTGGTCCGCAACTCCCCCCGCAATATCGTAGACCCGCTACCGGCGGCGGACACACGACGACGGGCGGTGCGGAGGTGACCGGATTGCCGTCCGACCACACACATGTGAAGTCTGCCCGGTCGGGTACATCGAGGGCGGCTAGACAGAAATCGGTGGTCATGCAGATGCCGGAGTAGTCTCCCGAGGCCACACGCTCGTCCCCGACCGCGCACGGCTGGCCGAGGGCGCAGTAAGACATCACGTCTCCGATGTCGGCACTTGCTGCGTGAAAATCGCAGCTATCCATCCCGGCGGAGTCACCTCGCTCGCGACACACACCCACGAGATCGGTACAGCGACCCGGAGGGGAGCCCGGGCACATCTCGGTGCACCGGTCACAGCGACGGAATGCTCCGATCGCTCCGCACTCGCCAGCATCCCAGTTTTGCACATC
>JBBSQG010000340.1:0-3911 GCA_038258125.1 Solirubrobacterales bacterium | reverse complement strand
CGGCGGCCGCGAGCGTGAGCAGGATCCCGGTCAGCATGAGCGCGCCGTGAACTTACGCTTCCTCACCGGCGCGGTGGGCGCCGCGGGTCTCGCGGCGTGGGCGGCGCCGGCCCCAGCCGCCCACCTGCCGCCGTTGTGCGACGTGCTCGGCATCGCGCGTCGCCTGCCGCTCGGCTCAGGCGCCGTCGGGCTGACCTTCGACGACGGACCGCACCCGCGCGGTACGCCGGCGGTGCTCGAGGCGCTCGCCGCGGCCGGTGCGAGCGCGACGTTCTTCGTGATCGGCGAGCAGGTTCGCGCGCATCCCGGCGTCGCGCGCGAGATCGTCGCCGCCGGCCACCGGCTCGCCGTGCACGGAGACCGTCATATCTGCACGAGCCTGCGCACGCCGCGCGCGCTGCGGGCCGACCTCGACCGCTGTGCGCAGCTCGTCGCCGAGATCTCCGGTGCGGCGCCGACCCGCTACCGGCCGCCGTACGGCATCTTCTCGCCGCTCGCGCTCGCCGAGGCGCGCCGCCGCGGGTGGACGCCGCTCTTGTGGTCGGCGTGGGGGCGCGACTGGTCCGCCGGCGCGACCGCGCAGGCGATCGCGGCGCGCGCGACCCGCCGCGTCGGTGAAGGCGACGTCGTGCTGCTCCACGACGCCGATCACTACTCCTCGCCGGGCTCCTGGCAGCGGACCGTCGCGGCGCTGCCGGCGATCCTCGACGAGCTGGGTCGCCGCGGTCTGCGCGCCGTCGCCGTCTGAGCCGAACGGGGCCGATGCCTGCCCCTACTCGCCAGCCTCGCCGGCAGTGGGGCGGTAGTACAGCGGCGGGCAGGAGTGGTTCTCGGCCACCCAGTCGCTGTTGGGCAGATCGTCGCCCGTGCCCATGATGCGGTGGCAGGGCTGGTCGTAGACGCGTCCCGTGGAGCGCTCCAGCCAGTCCAAGACGATGTACTTGTAGAGGCCGGAGACCATCCCGTCGGGCAGCTCGAGGTGGCCGGGGAACTGCGCGTCGAGCACGGTCCGAGCGATCTCGTTCTTCCAGGCGACGATCTGTGGCAGGCGCTCGGTCTGCACGAGCCCGATCGCCGCCGTGAACTCGCTCATGCGGAAGTTCAGCCCGGTCTGCTCGTGGCTGGGCTTGCCGTAGTTGCGAAACCCGCGCGTGAACTCGATCAGCTCGGGATGGCGGGAGACGAGGACACCGCCCTCGCCGGTCGAGACGGTCTTCGTCGCGTACATCGAGTAGATCCCGGCGTCGCCGTAGGCACCCGGCGCGAGCCCGTTCCAGGACGCGCCGTGGGCGTGCGCGCAGTCCTCGATGAGCTTCACGCCGCGGTCGGCGCACAGGGCGGCGATCGCCGGCGCGTCGAAGGCGATGTGGCCGCCGATATGGACGAGGAAGACCGCCGCCGGGTCGTGCTCGTCGATCAACCGCTCGGTCTCTGACAGCGACAGGCAGAGGTCGTCGCGGCGGCAGTCGCCGAAGACCGGCGTGGCGCCGGCGCCGAGCACGGCCAGCGGCGTGGCCATGAACGTGTTCGACGGGACGACGACCTTGCGCCCGCGCACCTGGGCCCATTCCAGCGCCGCGAGCGCGCCGCCCGTCCAGCTCGACGTCGCGACGGCGGGCAGCGCGTTGTGCGCCTCCCAGGCGGCCTCGAAGCGCTGCGTCAGCTCGCCCTCGCTCCAGCGATTGGAGTCGATGACCCCGTCCCACAGCTCGTGCAGACGGGCGCGATCGCGCTGATCGAAGCCGATCGCGAAGCGCTCGTGGTCGGGCGTGACCTCCGGCGAAGTCAACGCTCGCCCTGCTCGGCGAGCTCGAGCTGGCCGCGGCGACCGCTGGCCGTCGCCAGCAGCACGAAGCCCGCGCCGGTCAGGGCGAGGGCAAGCAGCGGTGGGTTGAGCTGGTGCATGTCCAGCACGCCCGTCGGCTGCGGCGGGATGAGCAGCGCGGCGCCGACGGCGGCGGTCAGCCAGACGGCGACCTTGGCCTGCGTGGAGCGCGTCGACAACGTCGCGACGACCCCGAGGACGGCGACGACGATCACCGTGTGCATCTCGTCGCCGGCCAGCCCGATCGAGGTCATGAGGTAGCCGTAGACGATGAGGGCGAGGATGCCGCTGACCGCCGCCGGCGCGTACGGCGCCGCGAACCGGGCCGCGCGGGTCCGGCGCAGCCGGGCGATGAGCGACAGGGCGGGGGTGAGCTGGCCGCCGGCGTGCGCCGCCGCGACCTCGGCGGTGGGTGCGGGCGACGGCGCCGCCGCGGCGACCGCGGCGCGGGCGGCGGCGTCCTCGACGTGCCCGGCGATGTAGCGCTCGACGCCCTCGGCGAACGAGGTCTGCGGGCGCCAGTCCAGCTCGGCGGCAGCGCGCTCGCCCGACACCGTCGCGCCGGCGAAGTCCGCCGCGCGGCCGGGCGTGTGGACGATCGGCACGTCGCCGACCGCCTGCTGAACGGCCTCGGCGATGTCGCGAACCGTCGTCTCCTCCTCGCCGACGAGGTTGTAGACGCGGCCGGCGGCCTCGGGACGCAGCGCGCGCACGACGCCCTCGGCGAGATCCTCGACGTAGACGAAGCGGCGCGTCTGCAGGCCGTCGCCGGCGATCGTGATCGGGTCGCCCGCGAGTGCCTTGTTGACGAAGATCGGCAGCACCGCGGCGGGGCGGGCGCGCGGGCCGTAGGGGATCCCGAAGCGCAGGACCGTCGACGCCACGTCGTACAGCTCGCCGTAGGAGCGGCAGTACATCTCGCCGGCGAGCTTCGTCGCCGTGTACAGATGCGAGGGCAGGCCGAGCTCAGAGTCCTCGTCGACCTCGGTCGCGCGGACGTCGGAGTAGACCCAGATCGTCGACGCGTATACGACGCGGGCGCCGGTCTCGCGGGCTGCCTCGAGCACGTTCAGCGTTCCGCGCGAGTTGAGCGCCTCCGAGCCGGTCGGGTCCTTGGCGACGAGGCCGACATCGGCCGCGGCGGCGAGGTGGACGATCACGTCGCAACCGTCGGCGGCGGCCGTCAGGTCGCCTGGCTCGAGCAGGTCGCCGATGACGTACTCGCAGTGCCGGCGCCGTGGCTCAGAGCCCGTGCGCACGTCGAACACGCGCGCCTCGTGGCCTTCGGCCAGCAGCCGGTCGACGACATGCGAGCCGATGAATCCGGATCCGCCTGTGACAAGTGCTCTCATGCATCCTCGCTCCGCGCTGCGGCGGGGTCCGAAGCTGCTCGTGCGTATGACCCGCACGCCGGACCCCTGAACGGCGCGCGGGGCGCAGTCTCTCACGCACGCGGCACGCGTGCCAGTCGCCGGTCACATCGACACAACTATCGTTCGGTGCATGCAGCAGCCGGCCATCCTCGCTCGCGGCCACTGGCCGGCCGAGCGCGTGCACACCAGCTGGCGTGAGGAGCACTACGCGCCGCCCGGCCACATGGTCCAGGCCGCTGACGCGGCGATCAGCGCGCTGCGCGAGCGCGGCTCGCCGAGCCACGACGGGCTGTCGGGACGGCTCGTCGCACACGCCGAGCGCGGCGGCGACCTGATGATCGAGCTGCAGCCGGTGCGATGGGCGCTGCGGCTCGTCGACGGCGACGCCTCGCTGTCGATGGCCGCGCTCGCCGTGACGCGGGCCGCCGACGGGCGCTGGCTGGCCGGTCGCCGCGCCGCGTGGCTGTCGTCCTGGCCCGGGCGCTGGGCGCTCGGCGCCGGCGGTGCGGTCGATGTCGGCGAGAGCCCGGCCTACACGCTGACGCGCGAGCTCGACGAGGAGTGGTCGGTGCAGCCCGAGCGGCTCACCGTCGAGGCGCTCGTGCGGCTGCCGCACCGGCTCGTCATGGTCGTCGGCCTTGCCTGGCTGCCCGACGGCGCCGAGATCGCGATGGACGACGAGCACGACGACTACGCCTGGTGGCCGCCGGATG
>JBBSQG010000339.1:0-3944 GCA_038258125.1 Solirubrobacterales bacterium | reverse complement strand
GGGCCTGCACCGGCCTGGGGCAGCCGGCGTATGGCACGCGACGGCCGCATTGATCGTGGAGATCCTCTCCCAGGGCGACGAGACCTGGCAAAAGCTCCCGTTCTACGCCGCCCACAACGTCGACGAGATCATGATCGTCGACCCCGCCGAGCAGACGGTCACCTGGCTCGGGTTATGTGACGGCGAGTACCAGCCGATCCAGGAAAGCGCACTGATCAAGCTGGGACCGGTCGAGCTCTCCGAGCAGCTCGACTGGCCGTAGAGCCACGCGCAGCGCCTGGACTCGCTCAGAACAGTTACGGACCTTCGATCAACTTCGCCTCGGGAGCGTGCTGCTCGAACGTCTGAGTCAAGATCTCGGGCGGGCTGCCGATACACGCTCAACGCCGAGCTTCACCGCCGCCGCCCGATCCACCACACTCGAGGAACCGTGTCCATGCCCGCCGCACTGCTGCCCGCCGCCGCCTTCGGCCTGATCCTCGGCTCGTTCCTCAACGTCGTCGCCTGGCGCCTGCCGAGCCGGATGTCGCTCTCGCTGCCGGCCTCGCACTGCCCCTCCTGCGAGACGCCGATCAAGCCCTACGACAACATCCCCGTGCTTTCCTGGTTGTTTCTCCGCGGCCGCTGTCGCAGCTGCTCGGAGCACATCTCCGCGCGCTATCCGATCGTCGAGGCGATGACGGCCGTCCTGTTCGCAGCCGTCGTCGCCGTGCACCACGCCGACACCGCGTCGATCGTCCTCGGCCTCGTGCTCGTCGCGTTCCTCGTGCCGATCGCTCTGATCGACCTCGACCACCGGCTGATCCTCAATCGCCTGACGCTGCCCGCGGCCGTCGTCGCGATCGTCCTCGGCACCGCGCTCGATCCGGGTGGACAGGTCGAGCGGCTCATCGCCGGCGCCGCAGCCGGCGCGGTCATCGGGCTGCCCGCGCTGCTGAACCCGAAGGGCATGGGGCTCGGCGACGCCAAGCTCGTCGCGGTCATGGGCCTGTACCTCGGCGCCGCCGTCGTGCCGGCGGTCTTCATCGCCTTCATCCTGGGCACCGTCATCGGCATCGCGATCATCATGCGCAAGGGCATGTCCCAGGGGCGCAAGACCGCCGTGCCGTTCGGCCCGTTCCTCGCGATCGGCGCGCTCGTCGGCATCCTCGCCGGCAACGAGCTCGTCAGCGCCTACGTGGGGACGTTCTGAAGCGATCGTCCGCGAGAACCGAGGTACGAGGCTCACCGGCGATGTACCCACGGAGGGTCGTGCGAATTGCGTGCCCACAAGGCCCGTAGATCGCAAGACCCCCGACGCCGGCCGCGCGGTCATCGGGCCGAGACCTCGGGGTGATGAAGGTCGGCGCGCCCTACGCCGGGTTCGCGCTCGGCCGTCACGTGACGTCCCGCGGCGACGGCACCTGCGCCGTCATACACTGCGCACCGCCATGGCGCTGCGCTTCGTCACCGCCGGGGAGTCCCACGGCCCCGGCCTCACCTGCATCATCGAGGGCCTGCCCGCGGGGCTGGCGCTCGACCAGGACACGCTCAACCGCGACATGGCGCGCCGCCAGCTCGGCCACGGCCGCGGCGGGCGGATGAAGATCGAGCGCGACCGCGCCGACGTCACCGGCGGCGTGCGCCACGGGCTGACGATGGGCGGTCCGATCGCGCTGCAGATCCCCAACCGCGACTACGCCAACTGGGAACAGCGGATGAACCCCTGGCCGGTCGAGGCCGACGTGCCCGAGGTGCACCTGCCGCGGCCCGGCCACGCCGATCTCGTCGGGACGCAGAAGTACGACCTCAGCGACGTGCGCAACGTGCTCGAGCGAGCATCGGCGCGTGAGACCGCGGCACGGGTGGCCGGCGGCGGGGTCGCGCGGGCGTTCCTGCGCGCCGTCGGCGTCGAGGTGCGCTCGCACGTCATCCAGATCGGCAGCGTGCTGGCGCCGGAGCGCTCCGAGGCCCTGACCGTCGCCGACTTCGAGACCGTCGACGAGGACCCCGTGCGCTGCCTGGACCGCGAGGCAAGCCGCGCGATGGTCGGGCACATCAACGTCCAGCGCAAGGCCAACGAGTCGATCGGCGGCGTCTTCGAGGTGATCGCCTTCGGGCTCGTCCCGGGGCTCGGCTCGCACGTCTCCTGGGAGGAGCGCCTCGACGGCAAGCTCGCCGGCGCGCTGTGCTCGATCCAGGCGATCAAGGGCGTCGGGCTGGGCGAGGGCTTTGACCTCGCCGGCAAGCCCGGCTCGGAGGCGCACGACGAGATCTTCTGGTCTGAGGAACGCGGCTACTACCGCGAGACGAACCACGCCGGCGGCCTGGAGGGCGGCATGACGACCGGCGACCCGCTCTACGCGCGGGCGGCGATGAAGCCGCTGCCGACGCTGACCAAGCCGCTGCGCTCGGTCGACATCGCCACCAAGCAGCCCGCCCAGGCGCTGCGCGAGCGGACGGACTCCTGCACGGTGCCGGCGGCCGGCGTCGTCGGCGAGTCGATGGTCGCCTTCGTGCTCGCCGACGCCTACCGCGCGAAGTTCGGCGGCGACCACATCGACGACGTCGTGGCGGCCGTCGAGCGCTACCGCGAGCGCATCGACTGGCGCCAGTCGGCCTCCTAGCGGGACGCGGTCGGCGTGGCGCTCGTCTTCGTGGGGTTCATGGGTGCCGGGAAGTCCTCGGCGCTCGACGAGGTGCTCGACACCGACGCGCTCGTCGAGGACCCGCTGGAGATGCCGATCGCCTCGTTCTTCGCCGCCTACGGCGAGCAGCGGTTCCGCCGCCGCGAGGAGCCGATCGTGCTGCGCGCGCTGCGCTCGGGCGCGCCGGCGATCGCGCTCGGCGGCGGCAGCGTCCTGTCGGAGACCGTCCGCGCGGCGCTGCGCGAGCACACGGTCGTCTGGATGGACATCTCCGACGACACCGCGTGGGCGCGCGCCGCCGGCGACGACCGGCCGCTGGCGGCTGACCGCGAGGCGTTCTGCGCGCTGCACGCCGAGCGCCGGCCGCTGTACGCCTCGATCGCCGATGCGTTCCTGCCCGAGGGCGACCGGATCGTGCGCCGCGCCGAGCCGGCACTGCGCGCGCTCGCCGACGCGCCCGCGGGCACGAAGCTCGTCTGGGCGGTGGCGGGCGGCGGCGGGGCCGAGTACCCGGTCTTCGTCGGGCGGGGGCTGATCAGCGGCCTGCCGCGCCCGGGCCGGCGCGCCTTCGTCGTCACCGACGAGCACGTCGGCGCGCTCTATGGCGACGCGCTGCGCGACACGCACCACACGATCACGATCGCCGCCGGCGAGGAGCACAAGACGCTCGCCGTCGCCGAGCGGGTGTGGCGCGAGCTCGCCACGCAGGGGATGGGCCGCGACGACCACCTCGTCGCGCTCGGCGGCGGCGTCGTCGGCGACCTGGCGGGCTTCTGCGCGGCGGCCTACCAGCGCGGGGTGCCGATCGTGCAGGTCCCGACGACGATCGTCGCGCAGGTCGACTCGGCCTACGGCGGCAAGACCGGCGTCGACCTGCCCGAGGCGAAGAACTACGTCGGCGCCTACCACCAGCCGGCGGCGGTCATCACCGATGTCGACACGCTCGCCACGCTGCCTGCCGAGGAGGTCGCGGCCGGCTACGCGGAGGTGGTCAAGACGGCGCTGATCGCCGGCGGGCCGCTGTGGGAACGCGTGGCGTCGGGCGCGGCGACGGACGAGCGCGTCGTGCTCGACTGCGCGCGCACGAAGGTCGCCGTCGTCGCGGCCGACGAGCGCGACGGCGGGCTGCGCCAGGTGCTCAACCTCGGCCACACCGTCGGCCATGCCATCGAGACGGTGACCGGTTACCGCGTCTACCGCCACGGCGAGGCGGTCGCGCTCGGCCTGCTCGCGGCGCTGCGCCTGAGCGGGACCGACGCGCTCCGCGCGCAGGTGGCCGAGCTCCTCGCGGCGGCGGGGCTGCCGACGGCCCTGCGT
>JBBSQG010000338.1:0-3948 GCA_038258125.1 Solirubrobacterales bacterium | reverse complement strand
GATCATCGCGCGAGAGACGGTGAAGGCCTACCGCAAGGACGTCATCGCCGGCTGCTACGGCGGCGACATCTCGCGCAAGCGCAAGCTGCTGGAGAAGCAGAAGGCGGGCAAGAAGCGGATGAAGCAGGTCGGCCGCATCGAGGTGCCCCAGGAGGCCTTCCTCGCGGTGCTCGAACTCGGCGACTGACCCCGGGCCCGGCCTGCGCTGGTTCAGGCCGGCGCGTTCTTGCCGTCCCGCTCGGGCTCGAAGCCGACCATCGGCTCGCGTTCGGGCATCTCGACGGCGCCGTCGTCGGGATCGGGCGCATCGACGCCGGGCGGCGTGTCCTCGTTGGCCTGCTCGGAGGTCAGCGACTTCACGGCGTCTGAGATCTTGGACTTGATCGACATGGAAACCTCCTGCGTGGGGGACGGGTCGCCGGGGGCGACGACCGGCGCGGCTTGCCCAACGCCCTACCCACACCGGGTCGGGTGGACTCGCTTCACGATCGCGTGGCAGGGCGGGGCTGCCGCTCAGGCCAGCGCGCGCGTCCGGCCGCCCGCGCGCAGGATCCACAGTGCCGGCACGATCACGAGGGCGGCACCGCCGATCGCCAGTGCCGCCACGCCGAGCGCGGTCAGCGCGAGCCCGCCGAGCAGCGCCAGGCCGGCCCCGGTGAGCCCGGCGAGCAGGTCGTTGAAGCCCAGCAGCTTGCCGCGCTCGGCCGGCGCGGTGCAGTCCGACAGCACGGCGGTCGCCGCGACGAACGAGAGGTTCCAGCCCAGGCCGAGGCCGAACAGCGCGACCATCGAGGCCGCGACCCCGGTGATCCACAGCAGGCTGATCGCCGAGGCCGCCATCAGCAGCAGGCCGCCGGCGAGCGCCTTCGTGCGCCCGATGCTGTCGACGTGCAAGACGCGCACGAGCGTCAGCGACGCGACCGCCGCACCGAGCTGCAGCATCGCCGAGCTCATCGCCAACGAGGGCGTGTCGAATAGTTCGCGTCAGGCGCGACTGATTCGACACACCGGGAGGTTCGTCCACGGCGAGTGCGGCCGCGTGGCGCCATTGCCCGCTACGTTTGCGTGGTGCGCGCGCTCGCCGCCTCGATCGCCCTCGCAGTCGTGGCCGCCGTCGCCGCCGCCGCGCCCGCGACGGCCGCCACGCTGGAGAAGACCACGACCTCCTACGCGACGATCGTCGGCGACCCGGCCGCGCCGTACTCGGGCCTGCGGCTCGGTCCCGGCTGGAAACGCGTCGTGCGCGACGATCTCGGCGTCGCGGCGCACAGGGGCCGGCTCGCCCGGCGCCGCTCGCTCATCTATCTCGCCCAGCTGTCGGACTTCCAGCTCGCCGACGAGGAGTCGCCCGTGCGCGCCGAGGTGCTCGACATCGGCAACTCGCAGTTCACATCGGCGTGGCGCCCGCAGGAGGCGTTCGAGCCGTTCACCGTCGACGAGGTCATCCGGCAGGTCAACCGCTTCGACAAATCCCCGCTGCGCAACCGCAAGCGCCGCCACGCGCGGCTGGCGCTGACGATCACGACGGGCGACTCGGCCGACAACCAGCAGATCAACGAGACGCGCTGGGTCGTGGAGCTGCTGGAGGGCGGCCGCGTCGATCCCAACTCGGGCGTCGAGGGCGGCCTCTGCGGCGGCGCCGGCCTGCTGATCCCGCCCGGCGAGGCCGCCCGCTACACGGGCGTGCAGGACAACGACGATGTGCTCGAATCGGGCCGCTTCTATGACCCCAACCGACCGTCGGGCGCGTTCGCCGCCTGGCCGCGCCACCCGGGGCTGATGGATCGCGCCCAGCTGCCGTTCCAGGCGGCGGGGCTGAAGCGCCCGAGCTACGTCGCCTTCGGCAACCACGACGGCACGGTGCAGGGCAACCTGCACGCGCTCGCGCCGCTCGACGCGCTCGCCCGTGGCTGCGTCAAGCCGCTGTCGCTGAGCGGCCTGTCGGGCCTGGATGCGCTGCTGACGAGCCCGGGCCGTTCGATCGTCGTGCCACCTGATCCGGCGCGCGCCTTCGCCGACCGGCCGACCTACAAGCGCCTGCACGACACGGGCAGGCAGGCCGACGCGCATGGCTTCGGCTTCGTCGACCGCGACGAGCTCGTCGCGTCGCGCGGGCAGGCGGCGTACTACGCGTTCACGCCGAAGCGTGGCCTGCGGATGATCGCGCTCAACACGGTCGCCGAGGGCGACAAGCTCAACTCCAACGGCAACCTCGACAGCCCCCAGTTTCGCTGGCTGAGCAGCGAGATCCGGGCCGCCGAGCGGCGCGACGAGCTGATCGTCGTCTACGGCCACCATCCGCTGGGCAGCCTCACCAACCGCGCGGCCGACGAGGAGGCCGGCGACTGCGCCCTGCGCGCGCTGACCGGGCCCGGCTGCGACCTCGACCCGCGCAACTCCAGGCCGCTGCGCTTCGACGCCGATCTGCGCGCGCTGCTGCTCGCCCACCCGCACGTCGTCGCCTACGTGGCCGGCCACACGCATGAGAACCGCGTCCTGCCAATCCGGCGCGGGCCAACGACCGGCGGCTTCTGGCAGATCGAGACGGCGTCGGAGATCGACTGGCCGATCCAGTCGCGCCTGCTCGAGCTGATGGACAACCGCGACGGCACGCTGTCGATCTTCGGCACGCTGATCGACCACGGCGCGACGCTCGCGACGCCGGCCGCGGGCACGCCGGCGAGTGGCTTGCCGCCCGAGGCGCTGGCCGCGCTCGGGCGCGAGTTCGCCTACAACGATCCGCAGGTCGGCGTGCAGGCCGGCGCCGAGGGACGCCCGCAGGACCGCAACGTCGAGCTGCTGCTCGCCGATCCGCGCCGGCGCTGAGCGCCCATTCCCGTCCGCTACGGGCCGCCGGCGCAGCGAGCAGCACCAGCCGGCGGTCGTCATCGCCGCCCGGAACGGCTACCGTCTGGCCCGGTGAGCACGACGCCCGAGCCGACCCGCCCGCGGCTGCGGCCACTGTCCCTTGGCGAGACCCTCGACGTCGCGATCAAGATCTGCGTCTCGCACTGGCGCACCCTGCTGAAGGCCGTGCTGATCGTTGTCGTGCCGGTGCAGATCGTCAGCACGATCCTGACGGCCGACTACACGACCTCGTCGTTTGAATTCAACGTGAGTTCGTCGAAGACCCCGCAGGAGACGCTTGAAGAGCTCAACCAGTACATCGGCGGGCTGGCCATTTCCGGGGTGCTGCAGGTGTGCGCGGTCGGGCTGGCTACCGCCGCCTGCTTTCGCGCGCTCGCCCAGGCCTACCTCGGCGAGTCCGCCGACTGGCGCAGCTCGCTGCGCTTCGCCGTCGAGCACATCCCGTCGCTGCTGACGCTGACGCTGCTCTACGTCGTCGGCGTCGGGCTCGGGCTGCTGGCGTTCATCGCGCCCGGCATCTGGCTCTACGTCGTCTGGGCGGTCGCCCTGCCGGTCCTGCTCGTCGAGGGCGCGCGCGGGCGCAAGGCGCTCAGCCGCTCCTTCGAGCTCGTCCGGGGCAGCTGGTGGAAGACGTTCGGCACGCTGCTCGTCGGCTTCATCCTGGCGGCGATCATCTCGACGCTCGCCCAGGCGGTGTTCCTCGTCGGCACGCTCGTCGGCGAGGACAACGACGCCGTCGTGCTTGTGCTCAGCGCGCTCGCGGGGATCGTCGGGCTCGCCATCAGCACGCCGTTTCAGGCCGCGCTGCTGACCGTCATCTACTTCGATCTGCGCGTGCGCAAGGAGGGCTTTGACCTCGAGCTGCTCGCCGAGGAGATCGGGGCAGCGGCGCCGGACCCGGCGGACCCGGCGGACCCGGCGGTGCCGCCCGCCTCCCCGCGGCCGCTCGGGCCCGGCGCGCGCGGCGCGCCCGGCGCGCTGATCGCCCCCAGCGCTCGACCCGTCGCGCCGCCGCCACCCGGCTGGCGCGCGCCCGCCACGGCCCCGCAGCCCGCGCCCGACGACGACGAGCCGCCGCGG
>JBBSQG010000337.1:0-3983 GCA_038258125.1 Solirubrobacterales bacterium | reverse complement strand
GGCGATGCTCATCGCCTCCTCCTGGTCGTGCGTGACGAACAGTGCGGTGACGCCCGCCGTGCGGAGGATCTGGGAGACCTCTTGGCGCAGCCGGTCGCGCAGCGAGGCATCGAGGTTGGAGAACGGCTCGTCGAGCAGGACGAGGTCGGGAGTCGGTGCGAGCGCGCGTGCGAGCGCCACACGCTGCTGCTGACCGCCTGAGAGCTCATGCACCGGCCGCCGCTCGGAGCCGGTGAGGCCGACGAGCTCGAGCGCCTCGCGGATTCGCCCGCGGTCGGGCTTGCGTCCCAGGCCGTAGCCGACGTTGCCGGCGACGTCGAGGTGCGGAAACAGCGCGTAGTCCTGGAAGACCATCCCGATCCGTCGCTGCTCGGCAGGGACGAAGCGGTCGGCGCTCGACATGACGCGCCCGCCGACGACGATCTCGCCCTCGTCGGGCCGCTCCAGGCCGGCGATCAGGCGCAGCGTCGTCGTCTTGCCGCAGCCGCTCGGGCCGAGCACCGCGCACGTGCCGCCGGCGTGCAGTTCCAGGTCTGCGCCGTCGACCGCGCGGACGGGACCGAACGCCTTGCGCAGGCCACGCAGCCGCAGCCCCACGCACGGCGGGATCGCCTTGTCGCCGTTGCCGGCGCTGCCGTTGCTTGTCGCGATCGCTATGAGGTCACGCTTCCCTTCGCGCTGAGAAGGTACAGCGGCGGCGCGGCGATCAGCAGCAGCAGCAGCGCTGGGATCGCGCTCGCCTCGAAGAAGCCGAACGACGTCTGGCGCCAGACATCGGTCGCGAGCGTGTCAAAGCCGATCGGCGCCAGCAGCAGCGTCGCGGGCAGCTCCTTGAGCGCGTGCAGGAACACGAGCGCCGCGCCGCCGAGCACGCCGCTGGTCACGAGCGGAGTCGTGATCGTGCGAAAGACCGCCATCGGGCTGCGGCCGAGTCCGCGCGCCGCCTCCTCCAGGCGGGGTGGCACCTGCAGCAGCGAGGCCCCGATTGGGCCGACCGCCAGCGGCAGGTAGTGGATCGCCAGCGCGAAGACGAGCACGGCGAGCGTCTGGTAGAGCGGCAGCGCGACGCGCGTCGTGAAGAACACGAGCGCCAACGCCACGACGATCCCCGGCAGTGCGTAGCCCGCATAGCCGACGCGTTCGATGACCCGCGTCACGAGGCTCGGGTAGCGCACCGACAGCAGCGCCACGACGATCGCGGCCAGCCCGGCGGCGAGCGCCGCGCAGGCCGCGGCGAGCAGGGAATGGCCTGCGTTCGTCATCAGCGCGCCGAGCTGCAGACCGCTGGAGATCTGCTTCGTCGCCCAATAGCCGAGCACGCCGACCGGCAGCACAAGCGCGACGCCGACGACCGTGCCGCAGAACGCGAGCGCCGGCCAGCGCCAGCGGCCGAGCGCGACCGGCGCCGGCGGGCGCGGCGTGCCGGGCGTCGTGCGGTGCAGCGCGCGGGCCGCGCGGACGCGTGCGTAGACGGCGAACAGCACGAGCATCACGATGACGAGCACCACGCCCAGCGCCGCGGCCTCGGTGCGCCCGAAGCCCGACTGGTAGGCGACGTAGATGTCGCGCGTGAACGAGTTGAAGCGCATGATCGAGACGGCGCCGAAGTCGCTCAGCGTGTAGAGCGCGACGAGCACGCCGCCGGCCCCGATCGCGGGCGCCAGCTGCGGCAGCACGACGGTGCGAAAGACCTCGCGCGGGCTGCGCCCCATGACGCGCGCGGCCTCCTCCAGCGACGGGTCCATCCGCCGCAGCGCGCTGCGCAGCGGGATCAACACGAGCGGATACGTGAACAGCGTCAGCACGAGGAAGGCGCCCGTGAAGCCGTAGATCGACGGCAGCCGCACGCCGAGCAGCTCGGCGACCGCGCCGCGAGGACCGAGCGCCGAGACGAACAGGTAGGCGCCGATATAGCTCGGAATGACGAGCGGCAGCGTCGCGAGCGTTGCCCACGCGCGCCGGCCGGGCAGATCGGAGCGCACCGTAAGCCAGGCGAGCGGGACCGCGATCACGATCGCCGCCGCGGTCACCGCCGCGGCCAGCCCGAGGCTGCGGGTGATCAGTCCCAGCGTGCGGCTTGTGAGCACCGCGTCCAGCGCGCCCGCCGCGTCGTCGAGCACGGCGACGACGAGGTACAGCGCCGGCAGCGCCGCGGCCAGACCGATCGTCAGCCCGAGGCCGAGCAGGACGAGCGGAGGCCGCCGCGTGCCGAATACGCGCGCCGCCGAAGGCAGCCGGCGCCCGACGGCTCGTCCCGCCGCCGCGGCGTCCATCAGCGGCTCGCCCCGAGCACCGTTACAGGGCCCCGGTCTCCCGCATGAGCTTCAGCGTTCCCTGCAGATCGCCGAGCTTGGCGAGGTCGATCTTCGGCGCCGGGATCTCGTCGATCGGCGTCAGCTCCCTGGCCGGGTTCACCCCTGCGACGAGCGGATACTCCTTCGAGCTGTCGGCGAAGTACCGCTGTGCCTCGTCGGAGAGCATCTTGCGCACGAATGCCAGCGCCTGCGGCTTGTGCTTCGTGGTGGCAAGGACGCCGACACCGGCCGTGTTGATGAGCGACCCGAGATCCTTGGGCGGGAAGTGCACCTTGACCGGATAGTCGGGATCCTCGGCCTGCGCCTCGGCGACGTAGTAGTGGTTGATCAGCCCGAGGTCGATCTCGCCCTTGGCGATCGCATCGCGGATCGGGATGTTCGAGTCGTAGACCTGGACGTCGTTGGCGACCATGCCCTCGAGCCACTGCTTCGCGACGTCTTCGCCCTCGACGAGCCTCAGCGCCGTGATGTAGCCCTGCATCGAGGCGTTCGTCGGCGCCCAGCCGACACGGCCCTTCCACTTCTCGTCGGTCAGCTTCAGCGGCGAGTCAGGCAGCTCGGACGGCTTGAGCTTCTCGCTATAGGCGATGATCCGCGAGCGCCCGGTCGTGCCGATCCAGAAGCCGTTCACCGACTGGTACGGCTTGGGGACCTTGGCCAGGATGTCGGCCGGCAGCTTCATCAGCAGGCCCTGCTTCTCGACGGCGTCCAGCGAGCCGGCGTCCTGGGCGAAGAAGAGGTCGGCGGGGGAGTTCTTGCCCTCCTCGGTGAGCGTCGCGGCGAGCGACGGGCTGTCGCCGTAGCGCGTCTTGACCTCCAAGCCGGACTCGTCCTCGTACAGCTTGACCGCGGGGCTGAGGATCGGCGCGATCCGTCCGGAGTACATCGTCAGCGTGTTCTCGTCGCCGGAGGAGCCGCAGGCGGGCAGCGCCACGAGCAGCGCGGCGAACGCGACGAATGGGGCACGGCGTCTGCGGGACATGCTCGGCGCTCTCCTCCTTGGGTCGGGCGGGCCGCATCGCGGCGCGTATTCGGGCAGCCTAACTGTCATGACGCGTCTGCGATCCGTTGGAGCGGTTCTTGCCTGCGCTGGGCTGGGCGCGGCCTCGCTGCTGATCGCCCGCGAGCCGGTCTACGACGCGTGGGCTTGGCTCGTCTGGGGCCGCGAGCTGACTCACCTCGGGCTCGACGTCACGAGCGGCCCGTCGTTCAAGCCGCTGACGGTCTTGATCGCGGCGCCGCTCTCGCGGGCCGGCGACGCCGCGCCGCTGCTGTGGCTCGGGCTCGTGCGCAGCGCGTGGCTCGTCTCGCTGCTGCTCGCCGCCGAGCTCGCGTTCAGGCTCGCGGCGGGCCTGGCGCGCGGCCCGCGCCTGGCGGGTGCGGCCTTCGCCGCGGCGAGCCTCGTGCTGCTGTCCGACGACGTGACGATGTGGGCGCGCCCGGCGGCGGGAGGTATGTCCGAGCCCCTGCTCGTCGCGCTCGTCCTCGGCGCGCTGCGGGCCGGGCTGGCCGGTGGCCGACGGGCGGCGCTCGTGCTTGGCGCGCTGGCGGCGCTCGCGCGTCCCGAGGCCTGGCCGTTCCTCGCCGCCTACGCGGTGTGGTGCTGGCGCGCCGATCCGCGGACCCGCCCGCTCGTGGTGGCGATCGCGATCGGCATCCCGGCGCTGT
>JBBSQG010000336.1:0-3987 GCA_038258125.1 Solirubrobacterales bacterium | reverse complement strand
TGAGACCCCGGAATGCGCCGTCGGCCGTGGGGTTGGGGGCGCGGGTTGAGGCCTGGGTGCGCGTTTCGAGCGCTGAGGCGCGGGGCGGCGCCGGTCTTCGACGCACTGCGCGCCGCGCTCGCCCACCAGCGCGACATCGGCGCGGCGCTGGCGCCGATGCTCCACGCCCGGCTGTGGGACCACCGGTGTCGCCAGGGTGCACAGAGGCGTCCGCGGGCCAGCTGCTCGCGACGCGTCAGTTTCGCGAGCGCGAGCCGGTCGGGCTGGCGGTCGACGGGCCGGATCTGTCGACGTCTTGGCTCGCGCCGACAGCGTCGCCATCAATTCGCGGGCGGAGCCAAAGATGACGACGCAGTCAGCCCCAACGACGCCGGCGAGCTGGGTGCCGTGCCAGCCGAACCCGCAGACGATGTCGAACGGCAGGGCCCGCTGGCGGCGCGCAGCCCCTCGACGACGATGCGCCGGTTGTTGTGGAAGTCGTAGCCGGAATCGAAAGGCGGCCACCACGCGGCGGCGGGCGATCAGCGCGACGAGCGCCGCTGCAGCAGCGCGAATCCGGCCAGTCCGGTGATCGCCAGCAGCGCGAGCACGGTCAGGACGTCGAAGACGCCGATGCCGGAGCCTGAGTCGACATCGTCGGCGACCGCTGCGTCGGCCTGGCCGGGATCCTCCTTGATGACGGGCTCTCCGAGGGAGAGCAGCGAGCGCTTGTCGAACACGCCGGTCCCCTTGATGTAGCGCCAGCCGTCGTAGATCGAGTCGCGGTAGGCGTACGCGCCTTCGGCGAAGAACAGCGGGATCATCGGGGCTGCGCGCGCGAGCAGCCGCTGCTCGTCGAGGATGGCGTGCTCGCGCGCGGCTCGGTCCGGCGCTGACCCGACTCGTGCGGCGGCCGCGTTGAACGCGTCGCTGCTGTAGCCCGAGACGTTCAGCGGCGCCGAGCGCGAGCCGAACAGCGCACGCAGATAGTCAGGATCCTCGGACACCAGCGGTGTGATCGTGCCGATCGCGATCGAGAAGTCCGGCGTCGACCCGTCCTCCCCGAGCGCCTTGGAGAGTTGGCCGGGAGCGATCTCGACGAGCGTCGCGGTCGCTCCCGCTCTGCGCAACGCGAGCACGACCTGGCGGCCGGCCTCGGTGCGCGCTGGGTTGTTGTCGGGCGCGAGCACGCGGATGCGCGGCAGGTTCAGCGCGGCGAACGTGCGCCGCGCGGCGGCGACGTCGGTCCTATGCACGGCGGCGTCCGGTGCCCAAGCGGCCTCGGGATGCAGGAAGCCCGCCGTGGCCTCCTGCGCAGGGGCGACGTTGCGCACGATCCGACCCAGATCGAGCGACGCCGCGACGGCGGCGCGAGCACGGGCGTCGTCGAAGGGCGATCGGCGCGTATTCATCACGAGCGCGGTGCCCAGATACGAGACGCCGCGACGCACGATGATCCCCAGCGCCCGGTCGAGGCTGCCGGCGGCGGCGCGCGGCAGGTTCAGCGGCACCATCTCGACATCGCGCTCGCGCAGCGCGTCGTAGGTCTTCTCCGCGTCGCTGAAAATCGGTACCCGCAGCTGCGCCACGCGCGGCGCCCCCAGCTCGTAGCGCGTGTTCGCGCGCAGGCGGTAGCCGTCCTTCCTGCTGGCCTGCGTCAGCCGGTACGGCCCGCTGCCGACGGCCAGGCCGGCAGGCGCCTGGCGCCCGGGCGGCAGGTTCTCCCATAGGTGCCGGGGAAGGATCGGGACGTCGGCGAGCGGCTGCTGCTCGAAGCCCAGCGACGGCCGGCGCAGATCGAACGTCGCGGTCAGCCGACCGGTCGCGCGCACGCTGACCACATCGGCGAGCTGTGGCGTGAAGCGCGGCTGACGATGGTCGGCCATGTAGCGAAACGTGACTGCGACGTCCTCGGCCGTGACGGGCCGACCGTCGTGCCAGCGCGCACCGGAGCGCAGTCGCACCGTCACGCGCGACCCGCCGCGACTGCGCGTCACCGACTTCGCCAGCCACGGACGCGGGACACCCTCGGCGTCACGCCACAGCAGCGTGTCGTAGACGAGCGTCATCAGCGGGTAGCCGAGCTCGAAGGTGTACGGGGTCAGGCCGCCGTCGTACTGCGGGAACGGGATGCGCAGCAGGTCTTCGCCGGGCGTCTGCGCCGGCGCGGGCGCGGCGGTGATCGCTGCCAGGAGGCAGAGTCCGAGCACAGTGATACGCGCACGCAGCGCGAGGAGGCCAACCACGGCGCAGACCATACGAGGTCAGGCAATCGGAGCCGACTGAACTTCCGTGCCTCCGAACCTTGATGCGTTCGACACATACTGGTAGCGTGGCCTCGACCTAACGATTCATTCTTCACAAGGAGGCGGTGGTAGTGGTTCGACGTACCCGTAGAGCGGGCTTGGGCTTCATTGGAGTTCTCAGCGCGCCTGTACTGGTGGCCGGTGTGGCTTTCGCATGCACCCCAGCCGGTTACGGCACCCCCGCAACGCCTGCGGCGCCGCCGTCCTCGACGGCCTCGCCGACCGCTCCGGCGGTCAGCGCTCCGGCACCGGCACCCGCAGGCGGCGGCGCGACAGCACCGGCACCCGCTGCGGCCGCCGCAGCACCCGCGCCCGCAGCGCAGGCTTCTGCGACGCCGAACACGGCGAACGCGACGGTCACGCCTCCGAGCGCCGCCCCGTCGCAGACCACTTCTGCGTCGACGAGTGGTCGCGTGAATCAGCCCTCGACCGCCGCGAAGCCCTCGACCTCGCGCAGCTCGGCGAGCAAGTCCTCCACGTCGGCCCGCGTCAATGGCGCGACCGCCGGTACGACCAAGCAGGGTGGCCAGTCGGTGTTCGAAAGCTCGACCGCGCCGGCGAAGTCCAGCGTGGCCAGTTCGAGCACGAGCAAGTCGAGCACGAGCAAGGCGAGCTCGACCGCCAAGAGCCCCGCTCCGGCGGCCTCGACGCGCAGCGCCACGGCTGACCTGTGGAGCGGCGTGACGTCTGCCGGCTCCAACCCGTCGCTCGCCTCGGCCGCTTCGGTCGGTGGCACCAGCGGTGGACTGAGCGGCACGATGGTCGCCGCGATCGCACTCCTCGGCCTGGGCCTCGCCGCTATCAGCGGCGGAGCAATGGTCACCGCGCGTCGCCGTGCGGTTGCCGGAGCGCGCAAGCACTAACCCATGAAGACGGCTGACGGCAAGCCGGAGACCGAGATCTCCGGCCAGCCGCCAGAGAGTGACACGAGCCCCGACCGCCACCGGCGGCGGGGCTCGTTGCTTTCGGCGCTGCTCGGACTCTGGCTCGTGCTGCTCGGCACGGGCGCCGTGATCTTCGCCGGCTCCTACGGCGAGGAGCCCACGGTCTCGCTCGTCGGCCGCGACGCTCCGGTCAACGAGTCGGCGCGCAGCACCGAGGACATCAGCGCCCACAACTCGCCGACGCTCGTGCGCAACCCCGCGCGCGCAGGCAACCTCGCGGTCTCCAGCCGCATCGATACACCCTTCTTCTCCTGCGCTCTGCATGTCTCGGCCGACGCCGGCGCGACCTGGAGCCAGACCGCGATCCCCGCCCCCAAGGGCGAGGAGGCCAAGTGCTTCGCCCCCGACGTCGCGTTCTCCGCCGACGGGACGCTCTACTACTCCTTCGTGACCCTGAAGGGCGCCGGCAACGTCCCCAACGCGCTCTGGCTGTCCAAGTCAGACGACAGTGGCCAGACGCTGTCCGAACCCGTCAAGGTGCAGGGCAAGCTGACCTTCCAGGTCCGCCTGGCGCCAGATCCGACCAAGCCCGACCGGATCTTCCTGACCTGGCTGCAGGGCGACAACGTCGGCCCGCTGAAGTTCACCGGGCCGGGCAGCAGGATCGTCGCCTCACGCTCCGACGACGCTGGCGCGACGTGGTCTGACCCCTCGCCGGTCAACGGCGCCGCCCGCGGCCGCGTGATCACGCCGGCCCCAGTCGTCGGTCCTGACGGCACGCTGTACGTCCTGTACGTCGACGTCGGCGAGGACCGGTT
>JBBSQG010000335.1:0-3987 GCA_038258125.1 Solirubrobacterales bacterium | reverse complement strand
TGACCGCGGCGTCGTTGGCGAGCACGGCGGCGCGTCGCTCGGCGCGGCGGCGCAGCTTGACGGACTTGAACAGGCCGGCGGTCGCGCGCCGGACGGCGACGGCGTCGGGGTGTTCGGTCGGCAGCCCGTCGAGCTGCGTGATGACGCGCAGGCAGCGCTCGAGGTCGGCCGGGTCGATGCCTTCCTGGGACACCCGGAGAGTCTAGGTCGGTGATTCGGTGAGCTCACCGGCGGTCGTGTCGAATCTGGGGCCTGTGGCACCCCATAGACGACACAAGCCGGTCAGGCCTCCAGCAGCTCCGCGACCTCCAGCCAGGCGGCTTCGAGACGCTCACGCTCAGCGGCCTGCGCCGCGAGCTCGGCCTGCAGCTCGCGCAGCCGCGCGTGGTCCGTCGCACTCCGCACCATCACGGCATGCAGCTCGGTCTCGCGCGCGCCGACGCGATCGAGCGCCTGCTCGAGGCGCTGGATCTCCTTGCGGGAGGCGCGCTGGGCACCGCCGGAGCCGGCCGCCCGCGCCTTCGTCGCCGAAGGGCGCGACGCGGCGGCCGCCCCGTTGGGCGCGGGCGCGGACTGCGCCGCGCGCCGCGACCGCACGTACTGGTCGATCCCACCTGGCAGGTGGCGGATCGCACCGCTCCCGGTCAGCGCGTGCACGTCGTCGCAGACGCGCTCGACGAAGTAGCGGTCGTGGCTGACGATCACGAGCGTCCCAGGCCAGCGGTCCAGCAGATCCTCCAGCGCGGTCAGCGTGTCGATGTCGAGATCGTTCGTCGGCTCGTCGAGCAGCAGGACGTTGGGCTCGTCCATGAGCAGGCGCATGAGCTGCAGCCGCCGCCGCTCGCCGCCGGACAGGTCGCGCACGAGCGTGCGTGCCTGCTCGCCGCGAAAGCCGAAGCGATCGCACAGCATCCCGGCGGTGAGCTGGAGCCCGTCGCTGAGCGTCGCCCGGCCGCGAACGGCCTCCAGCGATTCGAGTACGCGCAGGTGGCCGGGGATCTCGGCGGTGTCCTGGGAGAGATGAGCCAGCCGGACCGTGGTGCCGCGGTCGACGGTGCCGGCCGTCGGCTCCAGCTCACCGGCGAGGAGTCTCAGCAGCGTTGTCTTCCCCGAGCCGTTGACGCCGACGAGAGCAACCCGGTCGCCGGGCCCGAGCCGCCACGTGAGACCGACCAGCAGCGGCCGGTCGGCGGCGTAGGACAGCGCGATGTCGACGGCGTCGAGCACCTTGTCGCCCAGCCGCGTCGTCGCGAAGCGCAGCAGCTCGGCACGGTCGCGCACCTCGGGCTCGTCGGCGATCAGCGCGTTGGCGGCGTCGATGCGGAACTTCGGCTTGCTCGTGCGCGCCGGCGGGCCGCGGCGCAGCCAGGCGAGCTCCTTGCGCAGCAGCTGGTCGCGGCGGTCGGCGCGGGCGGCGGCCTGGCGGTCGCGCTCGGCGCGCGCTAGCACGTAGGCCGCGTAGCCGCCCTCGTACTGGTGGATGGCGCCGTCGGCGACCTCCCACGTCGCGCTGCAGACCGCGTCGAGAAACCAGCGATCGTGGGTCACCACGAGCAGCGCGCCCCGACGGGCGGCGAGGTGGTGGGCGAGCCAGTCGACGGCCTCGACGTCGAGGTGGTTCGTCGGCTCGTCGAACAGCAGCAGCTCGGGGCCGCCGTCGAGCAGGAGCTGGGCGATTGCGATACGCCGCCGCTCGCCGCCCGACAGTCCGGCGATCGGCGTGTCCATCCCGGCTGGGAAGCGCGTGAGGCCGACGCCGCCGAGCAGCCCGTCGAGGACCGCGCGGAAGCGGGCGTCGGCGGCCCACTCGTGGTCGGCGCGGGTGCCGACGAGCTCGTCGCGGACCGTGTGCTGCTCGCCGAGCTCGTCGCCCTGGCCGAGCAGCGCGAGCTCGAGGTCGCCGGCCCGCGTGATCGCGCCCTCGTCGGGCGGCTCGACCCCCGCGATCAGGCGCAGGAGCGTCGACTTGCCGTCGCCGTTGCGCCCGACGATCCCGATCCGCTCGCCGGCGGTGATACCGAGCGTGATGTCCTGTAGGACCGTGCGACTGCCGTAGCCCTTGGCGACCGACTTCAGGTTGACGAGGTTGCGCGGGGTGGGAGCCATGCGGCGTTCATCTTGGCGACTGCGGGGCGAGCAGCAGCGGCGAGGGCACGGTTGGGTCGTGCAGGCGCAGGAGGAAGAGCCCGATCCCCGCGTCGCCGTTGAGCAGCCCCGGGGTGCGGGTCCCGGGCATCCCGCAGGGCCAGCCGTCCGGGTTGGCGCCGTGGCGGCCACTGCCGATGTCGCCCGCGCGGGTGGCGATGGCCGCGCCCTCGGGGTGAAGGGCGGCGCCGAGCAGCAGGACGTCGGCGCCGCCGGCGATGCCGTCGGCGAGGCTGAAGTCGCCGTCGGGTGCCAGCAGCGCGCGCTCGACGGTGGCCGCGGTCATGCGCAGCGCGACGAGCGCTTCCTCGCGGTAGCGGGTCTCGCCGAGGATCTGCCAGGCGCGCAGCCGGCTGAGGGCGATGCCGGGCGAGCCGTGGCGCCATGAGGCGGCATGCGGGGAGCGGAAGCTGCCGCGCCGCTCGCGCCGCTCCACGCCGCGCAGATCGGGCCAGCGGTGGGCATCGGCATCCAACCAGGCGCGTTCGTAGTCCAGGGCGCGCTCGGCCGTCGTGCGGTGGCGTGCCTCGCCGGTGACGGCATAGAGCTCAAGCAGTGCCCAGGCGGCGCCCGCTGCCCCGTGGGAGAAGCCGCACAGGGGGTGCTCGGAGGGCGCGGGCGGGGGCGGCCATGACCAGCCGTCGGTCGCCCGGCGGGCCCGCGAGGCCAGCGCGTCGGCCGAGCGCGTGGCCGCGCGAACGAGGCGATCGTCGTCGAGCAGGCGGGCGAGCGCGAGCTGGGCAGCGATCGTGCCGGCGTGGCCGCCGGCGAGATCGAATGCGAGGGACGCTCGCTCGTCGCGGGCGCGAGCCAGCGGCCGCGCCCGCGCCAGCAGACGGTCGTCACCGAGCAGGATGCCGCAGCGGGCGGCGGAGTAGGCGACCCCGAGCCGGCCGCCGTACAGCCCGCCCGTCGGAAGCTCCCCGGCGTTGGCGAGCGCTTGGGAGATCGCACCGCGCGCGGTGCGCCCGAAGTCGTCGTCACCGCCGGCGTCATGCAGGTGCGCGAGCAGAAGCGCGATCCCGGCGGTGCCGTCGGCGAGCGCGGGGCCGAGCGAGCGATGGGCCGCATGGGAGCGCCCGCGGGTCGCGGCGACGTCAAGCCCGATCCAGCTGCACTGCCCGCGGTACCAGACCGCTTCGCGCACGAGCCGCTCACCGAGCGCCCGCGCGGCGGCAAGGAAGTCTCGCGCGCTGGGCGCCGCCGGTGGTGGCGCGATGCTACGCAAGCGCATACGCGTCGTCCGAGCCCGGTTGGAGGTACGCAGCGGCGAGGCTGAGCCCGGCCGCGGCGAAGTGGTCGCACACCACGGTCATCCGCGCGGCCGGCTCGCGAAGCCCGCGTTCACCGGCGGCGACGAGCGCTGCCGCGACCAGCCCGCAGCGATGCGCTCCGAACGGCGTCTCATCAGCAGGGAGCTCGGCCACCGCGAGCCCCCGCGTCAGGGGCTTGGTGAAGGCGGGCGCACCGTCGGCGAGATGCGGGCCCAGCGGGCGCAGCAGCGGGCGCACGAGCCCGGCCACGGCCGCGAACTCCGACCGCGCCACGGAGAGGACGGCGCTGTCGCGGCGGTCGTATCGGCCCGGGTTGTCGGGCAGTTCGAGCACGAACGCGATCCCGGCGCCGTTCAGGGTGTAGGTCAGCCGCGCGACGAGCGTCACCGCACCGGCCACCGCGATGTTCCAGTACAAGCCCACGCGCTCGGCTCCCGGCTGCGGTGGCGTGTCGCCAAGCGCGACGTAGGCACCCGGGCGCCACCCGCGCAACTCCTTGGGCAGTCGGACCTCGGCGGTGGCGCCCCCACCGAGGTGCCGGAACTTGGCCCGGCGGCCCCCCACCCGG
>JBBSQG010000334.1:0-3991 GCA_038258125.1 Solirubrobacterales bacterium | reverse complement strand
CCAAGCGCGCCGCCATGACGATCTACGCGACGCTGCTCGGCGGCTCGATGAGCTCGCGGCTGTTCGACGAGATCCGCGAGCAGCGCGGCCTGGCGTACTCGGTCTACGGCGTCTCACACTCGCATGCCGACGTGCCACTGCTGCAGCTCGCCGCGGGTCTGGATTCCACGAAGTGCATCGAGGCCTACACCCGCATGCGCGAGATCGTCGGCGAGTTGCGCGACGAGGGTCCGACCGAGGCCGAGGTCGCCCGCGCGCGTGCCTACGCCGCGGGGCGGCGCGTGCTCGCGTTCGAGAACACGAACGCCGTCGCCCGCTACGCCGCCGCCCAGACGATCGTCTACGGCGAGCCGATCGATCCCGACGGTGCGATCACCGCGCTCGACGCGGTCACGCTCGACCAGGTCACCGAGGTCGCGCGCGACGTCGACGACACGCTCGCGATCGCGTGCGTCGGACCGCACAGCGAGGGTGACTTCAGCTGATCGCTCAGCCGCGCTGAACCGCGGCGAGCTGGCCCATTACGTCGACCGCATCGGCGAGCGCTGGCCGCTGGAGCGGGCGATGCTCGGCGGTGCGCGGGTAGCGGACCTGCGCGGCGCCCCGCCGCAGCGCGAGCGCGGCCCGGAGTACGTCGTCGTGCTCGTGTCGAGCGTGTTCGACGGCGTGCCGTGGCTCGAGCGGGTCTATCAGGCAGGCAATCTGTGGGACGCCTCGGAGATGGGCGCCCGCGCCGACGTGCACTGCTACACGACGCCCGAACTCAAGCGCAGGCTGGCGGCGTTGCGGCTCGTGCGCAGCGCGGTGCACGAGGGCGTGGATCTGCTCACGCTGGGCTGACCCGCGCCGGCGGATGCCTGGTGGGTCTTCGCGCCGGCCGAGGTCAGTCGAGGTTGCCGCAGAGGCTCAGGCCGTAGCTCACCGCGAGGCTGTCGGAGGCCGCGCGCGCCGCCCGAAACGCGTCGAGCGCGCCGCGCAACGTGTTGGCCGCCACCGACAGCGCCTGGCTGTCGTTGCCCTTGGCCGCCTCGAGGAACCCGTCGGCGGCTGAGCGCAGCCCTCCCAGCAGCGGCTTGGTCTTCTGCACCGATGCGACGTAGCCCTGCGCCTGCGCGCGGGCCGCACCCGTCGCGGGCAGGCGAACGTCGCCGAGCCGGTCGGTGAGCTTTTCGTAGAGGTCGGCGAGCAGGTGGTTGGCGTCGCGAACCTCCTGCGGGGTGCCCGGCTGCTGTGAGCCCGAGGACTCGAAGTCGCCGGCCAGGTCCTGGCAGACGCCGTCGGCCTCGCTGATGAAGCCCTCCTTCGTCTGCGGGCCGTCGCCGCAGCCGGCGAGCAGCGCCAGCGCGAGCAGGAGGACGGGCACGGTGGCCAGTCGGCGCAGGGCGAGCACGGGCGTCAGCGTAGATGGTCATCCGCGAGCCGGGCGTCGGCAGCGAGCGGCGCTGCTAGGAGATCGCGATCATCCGCTCGATCGGCACGCGTGCCCGCTCGGCGATGTCGGCGGGCACCTTGACCTCGTGGACGAGGTCGCGCAGCGCGTCGCGAAGCTTGGGCAGCGTGATCATCTTCATGTACGTGCAGGCGGCGCGCTCGTTGGCTGCGATGAACTCCGTGTCCGGCGCGGCCTCGCGCAGCGGGTGCAGCATGCCGATCTCGGTTGCGACGATCGCCGTGCGGCCCGGCTCGGCGCCCTCGGCGTAGCGCAGCATGCCGCCGGTGGAGAGCATGTGCACGCCGTCGCCCGACAGATCGCCGGCGGCGACGTACTCCATCACCGAGGTCGAGCAGCCGCACTCGGGATGGATCAGGAAGTCCGCACCCGGGTGCTCGGCGCGGACCCGCTCGATGTCGCGCGGGCGAATCCCGGCGTGGACGTGGCACTCGCCGTCCCAGACGTGCAGCGCGCGGCCGACCTTCCGCTCGACGTAGGCGCCGAGGAACATGTCCGGCCCGAACAGGATCTCGACGTCCGGACCGTGCTCGCGCAGGATGTGCTGCACGACCGAGACCGCGTTGGCCGACGTCACGCAGTAGTCCGTCAGCGCCTTGATCTGCGCCGTCGTGTTGACGTACATGACGGTGATCGCTCCCGGATGCTGAGCCTGCCAGGCGCGCAGCTGCTCGGGAGTGATGGCGTCGGCCAGCGAGCAGCCGGCCTCGACGTCGGGGATCAGGACCGTCTTGTCGGGTGACAGCACCGAGGCGGTCTCGGCCATGAAGTGCACGCCGCAGAACGCGATCACCGAGGCGTCCGAGGCGGCGGCCTGGCGCGACAGGCCGAGCGAGTCGCCGACGTAGTCGGCCACGTCCTGGATCTCTGGCAGCTGGTAGTTGTGGGCGAGGATCACCGCGTCGCGCTGTCGGGCGAGCTCGCGCACCTCGGCCTGCAGCGAAGCGACGTCATAGAGCTGTAGAAGCGTCACGGCAGCGCCTCCATCAGGAGCGACAGGTCCAAGGCTGGAGCGGAGTGCGTCAGCGCCCCGATCGAGATTGAGTCTACGCCCGTCTCGGCGTGGGCCCGCAGCGCATCCAGGCCGATCCCGCCGCTGGCCTCCAGGCGCGCGCGGCCGGCCACGCGGGCGACCGCGGCGCGCAGCTCGGGCGGGCCCATGTTGTCGAGCAGGATCCGCTGCGCGCCGGCCTCAAGCGCCTCGTCGACCTCCGCGAGCGTCGCGCACTCGACCTCCAGCGGCAGCTCCGGGAATGCCGCGAGGGCAGCCGCCACGGCGGCACCCACCCCGCCTGCGACCGTCGCGTGGTTCTCCTTGATGAGCACCATGTCGTACAGGCCCGCGCGGTGGTTGACCCCGCCGCCGGCCGCGACGGCCGCCTTCTCCAGGGCGCGCAGGCCGGGGGTGGTCTTGCGCGTGTCGAGGATCTCGGCTCCGGTCCCCGCGACGGCAGCGACGCAGCGCGCCGTCAGCGTGGCAACACCGGACAGGCGCTGCAGGAAGTTCAGCGCCGTGCGCTCGGCGCCGAGCAGCGCCCGGGCGTCGCCGGTCACGCGCAGCACCGCCGCCGGCGGCTCGCGCCACTCCCCCTCCGGCCCGAGCCGCTCGATCACCGCGGCCGGATCCAGGGCGCGGAACGTCGCCTCGGCGGCATCGAGACCGAACACGACACCCGCCGCCTTCTGGGTGATCGTCGCGACGGCGCGCGCGCCGGCCGGCACCGTCGCGGCGGCCGTGACGTCGCCGGCGCCGATGTCCTCCGCGAGCGCCCGCTCGACGAGCGCGGCGAGCGTCTGTGATCCGGGGCTCATGAGACGGCGCAGGATACGGGCAGTATGGGTCCGATGATCAACCTCGACGCGTGGCTGGCCGACGCGCAGATCGTGACGCGCCACAGCCATGCCGCGGCGGTCGCGCCCAAGCGATTGTGGGATGCCGCGCGCAGCGTGCGCCTGGACCAGACGCGCACGATCGGCCGGCTCGTGCGTTGGCGGATCCCCGGAGTCCCGGCCGACCAGTCGTTCATGGGGCTGCTCGCCGAGGAGCCGTTCACCGTGCTCGACCAGGGCGAGGACTACTCGATCTCCGGCCTGTGCGGGCGCATCTGGACCTTCAGCCGCGACTACGGCGAACTCGCCGGGCCCGACGACTTCCGCGCCTGGCGGGAGCCGCACACCGTCCGCGTGCTCTTCGCCCACTGGGTGACGCCCGGTCCCGACGACGGCACGAGCACGCTCTTCAGCCAGGCGCGTGTGGCGCCGACCGACCGGGTCGCCTCGCTGCGCCTGCGCGCGCTGTGGCTGGCCGTCGGCCCGTTCGAGCGCCTCATCGGCGCCGAGGCGCTGGCGCTCGCGGTCGCGCAGGCCGAGGCGCGCGCCCGCGCCTGACAGGATGGGCGCGATGCCGCCCCGGCCTTCGCCTTCGCCCTCCGGCGCCCGGTTGACCGAGCTGTTCGCGACGTTCCCGCGGCCGCGCTGCTACATCGCCAGTCCGCTCGGCTTCTCCGAGGCGGGCCGCTACTACTACGAGCAGCGCTATCT
>JBBSQG010000333.1:0-4024 GCA_038258125.1 Solirubrobacterales bacterium | reverse complement strand
TGGGATCCTCCGATCCGGCACCGGGCGAGCTGGAGTCCGGCGAGGCCGGAGAGGAGAAGGCATGATCCTCCGCATCATGGGGGACGGGCAGTACCGTCTCGACGAGGAGACGCTGGCGCGCGTCAACGTGCTCGACAACGCCGGCGTCACGGCAGTCGAGTCCGACGACGAGGACGCCTTCCACGTCGCCTTCGAGGAGATGCTGTCCATCATCCGCAACGAGGGGAAGCACCTGGGCGACGAGGAGCTCGAAACGTCCGACGTCATCGTCCCGCCCGCCGACACCTCGTTTGCGGAGGCCGCCGCGGAGTTCAGCGGCGACGGCCTGATTCCCGACTGAGAGCCCGTCCGGTCAGATCGGGATGCCCCAGAGCGGAAACCAGCGCTCCATCTCGGGCTCGATCGGCAGGTCGTCGGAGATGATCGCCTTGATCTGCAGCTCGCGCTCGCCGTCGCGCACGTTCTTGCCGGCGGGCACGAACGGGTACCAGTGGCCGCGCTTGTAGTTGTAGATGAAGTACAGGGCGCGGCCCTTGGAGTCCTTGAAGGCGAACACCGCGGCGAGCACGCGGTCGCCGTAGCCGCCGACCATCAGCGCGTCGCTGACCGCGTTGACGCCGACGACGAGATCCTCGATGTCGTCGTCGTGCAGGATGATCCAGCGGTAGTCGTGCGCGTCCTCGTGCGTGGTGATCGTCGTCCCGGTGTCCTCGCCGGTGCCGGCGAGGAGCTCCTCCATCTCGCTGACAATCGCCTCGAAGTCCGCCGTCGCCAGCGGCTGGAACACGATCGCCGAGACGCCCTTGGTCTCGATGCCGTGTCCCGAGGACAGCGTCACGTACGCCGTCGACATCGCGAACAGCTTGTCGGCCGCCGGCGGCGCCTTCAGCTTCTTCTTGCCGCCGAGGATCGCATCGAGAAATCCCATGGGCGGGTGCTCAGCCTCGGCGCCTACGCGGCGGCGAGCGAGCCGCGCTGCAGCTCGGTCTCGAAGCGCTCGAGCTCGGCGATGCGCTTCTCCATCGGCGGGTGCGTCGAGAACAGGCCGCCGATGAACTTCTTGGGCGAGGCGATGAAGAACGCGCTCAGCTCGCCGGCGACGCGCAGGTCCTGCTGCGGCAGACGATCCATCCCCGAGGAGATCTTGCGCAGTGCCGAGGCGAGTGCGCTCGGGCGCCCCGTCGTGAGCGCCGCGCCGCGGTCGGCGCTGAACTCGCGGTAGCGCGACAGCGCCATCATGAGCAGGAACGAGAGGACGTAGACGACGAGCGAGGCGAGCAGGATGACGAGGAAGCCGGGCCCGTCGTCGTTGTCTGAGTGGCGGCCGCCGCCGAACAGGAAGCCGAACTGCAGGATCATCGCGGCGACCGAGGCGAAGAACGAGGCGATCGTCATGATCATCACGTCGCGGTTCTTGATGTGCGCGAGCTCGTGCGCCATGACGCCCTCCAGCTCGGCGGGGGAGAGCAGGTTCATGATCCCGGTCGTCGCGCAGACGGTCGCGCTCTTCTGCGACTTGCCGATAGCGAACGCATTGGGCATGTTGGTGTGGGCGACGGCGATCTTCGGCTTGGGCAGATCGGCCTGGATGCAGAGGCGCTCGATCATCGCGTGCAGCTCTGGCGCCTCCTGCGGCGAGACCTCGCGCGCGCCCATCGCATGCAGCGCGAGCTTGTCGGAGGTGAAGAACTGCAGCGCCGCGAAGCCACCTGCGATGAGGAGGATCATGAAGCCCTGGACGCCGGCCGCGAAGAGGACGCCGACGAACGCGACGTAGAGTGCGCCGAGCAGGAACATCGTGAGCAGCATGCGGGACTGCAGCCCGGCGTCGCGTGTGAAGGTCGTCTTCGTGGCAGCCATGCATGCATTCTGGCAAACCGCCGCCACCGGCTTGGCCGGGGCGTCGAGCCGCTAGGGTCCGTGAGCGAGTTCCGTGCAGGGGCACGGGACGCGGCCGCTTGTCGCAGCCCACGCAAGGTCGCTCGCAAGGCTCCATAACCCGAGGTGCCGGTTTGGTTCGCTGTGCAGGACAAACCTAGACTCGGCGGTCGCATGCGCGTTCGCCTTCTCCTGACAGCCATCGCGCTGCCACTGCTGCTGTGGGCGCTTGTCCCGATGCCGTCGTCGGGCAAGTCCAAACAGGAGGAGCTGCAGGAGCTGCAGTCCAAGATCGGCAGCGCGCGCGACAAGATCGGCCGCAAGCGCGGGACCGAGCGCGTCCTCTCCACGCAGATCGCCGGCTACAACCGCCGCATCCGCACGCTGCAGGGCAAGATCGGCACGCTGCAGACGCGCCAGCAGCGCGTCCAGACCGATCTCGACGCCAAGCGGGCCGAGCTGCAGAGCCTGCAGGGCAACCTGCGTCGCGAGCGCGCCCGGCTCGTGCGGCTGCGCAAGCGCCTCAACGAGACGCGCGCGCAGCTGCGCGGGCGCCTGATCGAGATCTACAAGGCCGAGCCGCCGGACCTCGTCACCGTCGTGCTGAACTCCGACGGCTTCACCGACCTGCTCGAGCGCGGCGAGTTCATCAAGCGCATCTCCGACCAGGACCGCAAGATCGTCACCCTCGTGCGCGACGCCAAGCACGACTCGGTCTCCAGCGAGAAGCGGCTCGACAAGCTCGAGGGACGCCAGCGCACGGTCACGACGATCGTGCAGAAGCGCCGCGACGAGATCGCCGCCGTGCGGATGGATCTCGTCGGCACGCGCGTCGGCTACACGCGCACGAAGAACGGCAAGGCGGCGGCGCTGAGCAACGTGCGCTCGGACCGCAAGAACCTCGAGGAGCACGTCGACAGCCTGGAGGCGGCCTCGAGCAAGATCGCCGGCCAGCTGGCTGCCGCGCAGGGTCAGTACGCCGGCGACCTGCCGATCCGGCGCGGCAACGGCAGCATGGTCTGGCCGGTCAACGGGCCGATCACCGGCGTCTTCGGCGAGCAGCGACCGGGCCACATGCACGCGGGCCTGGACATCTCCGCGGGATCGGGCACGCCGATCCACGCCGCCGACGCCGGCCGGGTGGTGCTGATCCAGGGCATCGGCCAGTCGGGTGGCTACGGCAACTTCACCTGCGTGCAGCACACCGCGTCGATGTCGACGTGCTACGCACACCAGTCGAGCATCGCGACGAGCGTCGGCGCGAGCGTGAGCAAGGGGCAGGTCATCGGTGCGGTCGGGAACACCGGGCACTCCTTCGGCGCGCACCTGCACTTCGAGGTGCGCATCAACGGCTCGCCCGTGAACCCGATGGGCTACCTGTAGCGATCCGACGTGAGCAGGCGGGATCGCGCGGCCCGATCGCCGCGCGGCTGCGTGGGGGTCTTGCGATTTGCGTGACACATGCGCACGCAATTCGCACGACCCCTCCATGCGCGGCCCGTACAACCATCTAGTCTCGGGTCCATGCAGCCCGAGCTCGACGTCCTCGGCCTGTCCCTGAAGACGTTCGGGATCTGCTTCGGGCTGTCCTTCGTCGTCTCCGGGGCGATCGTGGGGCGGCGGCTGAAGGAGAACGGCCGCCCGCCGGACTGGGCCTACGAGATGGTCTTCGCCGCGCTGATCGGCGGGCTGATCGGGGCGCGGCTGTACTGGGTCCTCGCCAACCTCGACGATGTCCGCGGCGACGTCCTGGGCGGCATCTTCGGCGGCTCGGGCCTGGTCTGGTACGGCGGCGGCCTGGGCGGCGCGGCCGGCGTGCTGCTGTGGGCGCGCCGGCGCGGCATGTTCAACATCGAGCTGCTCGACACCTGCGCGCCGGCTCTGGCGGCCGGCTACGCGGTCGGGCGGATCGGCTGCCAGATCTCCGGCGACGGCGACTACGGGCTGCCGACCGACCTGCCCTGGGGAATGGCGTACCCCAACGGCGTCGTGCCCACGACCGACGTCGTGCACCCGACGCCGATCTACGAGAGCGTCTCCATGTTGCTGCTCGCCTGGGCGCTATGGCGCGCGCGTGACATCGCGCGTCCGGCGGTGCTGTTCGCCTGGTACCTGCTGCTGTCGGGCCTGGAGCGCTTCCTCGTCG
>JBBSQG010000332.1:0-4034 GCA_038258125.1 Solirubrobacterales bacterium | reverse complement strand
TCACCTGCGCGCCGGCGCCGGGCTGCGGCTGCTCGCCGCCCTCGATGCGCCGACCATCCTCGCCGCGCCTGACGCCCACGGCCTCGCCGGCGGAGCCGATAGCGCCGCGCTGGTCAAGCGCGAGCTCGTGCGCGCCTGCGAGCGCGTCGTCGGGCGCATCGCGCTCGTCGACCTGCCACCGCAGCTCGAGCCTGACGACGCCCTGCAATGGCGCGCGCAGTCACACATCGACAGCCCCTGCGCCGCCGCCTACTACCCCTGGATCGAGGTCTCCGATCCGGCCACGGGAGCGACGACCGACACGCCGCCGAGCGGTCATCTCGCCGGCCTGTGGGCGCGAGTGGACGAACGTCTGGGTCCCCACCAGGCACCGACCGCCGAGGTCGTCCTCGCGACCGACGGACCGGTCACCAAGCTGAGGGCATCCGAGCAGCATCAGCTCAACCGCGCCGGCGTCAACTGCCTGCGCGCATGGCCCGGCCCGGAGCTGCGGGCCTGGGGAGCGTGCACCCTGTCGCAGGATCCCGAGCTGCGCTACCTGCACCGCCAGCGGGTCGTCGGGCACCTCGCCGCGTCAATCGCGCAAGGCACACGCTGGGCTTCTGGCGAAGCCAACGACGCCCGGCTGCACGAGCGGCTGCGCACGGTGATCGGTGCCTACCTCGCCCAGGCGTGGCGGGCGGGCGCCCTCCAGGGAGACGCTCCCGCGCAGGCCTACTTCGTGCGCTGTGACGGGGAGCTCAACGACGCGCAGGCCTGCGCGGGCGGCGACGTGGTCGTCGAGGTCGGCCTCGCGGTGCGCCGCGCGAGCGACTTCCGGGTGCTCCGGATCGCGCACCACGACGTTCCGGCTTGACAGCGCGCCGACGCTGCGCAATGGTCGGAATGCAGAACGTTCGGGTGCGAGGCATTGGATGCCTGCCCGCGATCACCGGAGAACGGGGAATGAGCCAGCACATGACGGACATCATGGTGGTCGAGGCGCACGCCGTCTTCCGCCAGGGTCTCGTCTGCTGTCTGGATGGATTTGACGGGATCGGCAGCGTCGAGGCCGTCGGCTGCATCGCCGATGCCTGGTCGCATCCGGCGCTCGGGGAGGCGCAGGTCGTGCTCCTCGACGCGATGCTCGACGGCGCAGCCGGCTTCGTGGCCAGCGTGCTCGAGTTCACCGACACGCGTGTCGTCGCGCTGGCCTCCAAGGATGCCGTTGAGCGGCTTGGCAGGCTCGTCGACGCCGGCGCGGTGGCAGCGCTCGTGCGCGAGGACCTCACCGCGGAGCGCCTCGGCCTCAGCCTGCGCGCGGTCGCGGCCGGCGCGACGACGATGCTCGCCACGTATAGCAGCGCGCTGCCGACCGAGGCGGCGGCAACCGGACCGGAGCTGACCTCCCGCGAGCAGCGAGTGCTCGCGCTCGTCGCCGACGGCCTGCCGACGCGCGAGATCGGCGAGGAGCTGCACTACAGCGAGCGCACCGTCAAGAAGGTGCTCGGCGACGTCATCGTCAAGCTCGGCGCGCGCAGCCGCTCGCAGGCGATCGCGCGCGCGGTGCGCCAGGGCATCATCTAGCTCTAGCTCCGCTAGGTCGTCAATGTCTGCACGGACAGGTCATCTTTTCAGGCCGCGATAGCGGCCTGCTCGATTCGGTGGTCGAGCGCGCGTTCGAAGTCGCGCCAGCCGCGGGCCAATGGTGAGCGGCGCGCGATCGTGTCGGGCAGGGCGGGGTCGAGCTCGGCGAGTGAGGGGTTGACGATCCGCGTGTGGGTCTTCGTGAAGAAGACGGCGATCATCCGGCCGTGATCGGTCAGCTCGTAGCGCTGGCTTCGCGCGATCCGGGTGATCAGGCCCTTGCGTCGTAGGCGGCGCAGGTCATAGGTCATGTGGCGCGGGCTGTAGCCGGGGATCAGCTCGGCGACGAGTTCGCGCAGGCTGCGGTTCGTCAGACCGTTGAACAGGTGCCCGTAGTGGCACAGGCAGGCCAGCAGCGCCATCACTCTGGGGTCGCCGAACCGCAGGCCGGGCGCGGGTAGGCCGTCCGTTGTCTGAGACGGCAGCACGACCGCTTGCAGGGCGGCCGGGTCGGGCGCGCATTGGCACGCCGCAAGTTGGGCGGCCATCAACCTTGTGTTGACGTCGTGGCCGAGCGTCAGCAGCGCAGCCCAAGTATCGGCCGACAGGGTGCGCTTGACGCCGAAGTCGTAGGGGTCGTTGACGGTCGTCTCGGTCCGCAGCGCCCGGCCCTCCTTGAAGTACTGCTTGACCTTGGAGTGCTTGTAGTGCGCCTGGATGACCGGCGCGACGCCCTTGGTGATGACCTTCGTCTGAAAGACGCCGGGGGTCTGGCTGGTGATCTTGCGTCCGAACACGATCTGCACCTTGTCGGGGCGCCCGAGTTCGAGCTGATCGGCGATCGTGCGCTCAAACCACGCGCGGCCTGCTGCCGGGCGATCGAACACGCGGGTGTCGGAGATCTCAAGCTGACGGATCGACAGGCCATAGCCGTAGCGGCCTCGCTCAGCCTTCGTGAACGGTGACGGCAGCGCCCGCATCCAGCGATCGAAGTACGCCTGCACGTCATCGTGGCTCAGCGAGCCGCAGATGTCGGCGAGCGCCTCGGCGTTCTCGCATGCCGCGAAGCCGTTGTCCAAGGCGCGGAACGCGACGCCTTGGCGGGAGGCTTGCTGCTTGGCCCATTCGTGCCCGTTCAGATAGCACCACACCGGATAGGGGGCGTAGGCGTTGGTCTTGACGAATGACGGGCCCCACTCGCGGTCGCGGATGTAGAAGTAGAAGTGGTTGACGAACACGGCTTGGCGGCCGAACTCGAAATGCGGATGCGCGTCATGGCCACCGTCACGCCAGCCACGCCACGCGTACGCCTTCTCCTGCGCGACCCCGATCAGCACGACGCCGAAGCGCCCCTCGCGCTCAGCGCGCTCGAAATGCTCGCGCGCGACGTCTTCCTTGCAGTCGCCCTTGCCAAAGCGGACCGCCGGCACTCTGTGATCGAGCGCGTAACGGTCGACCGCGTCACCGTAGGCACGGCCGATCTTGCCGAGGATCGCCGGAGACGGGATCGTCCCGCCGACCCGGTCGTTGAGAAACCGCACGACCTGACCCTGGCATTGCAAGTTGGGCACATACCCGGCGAGGAAGATCCGGTCGACCGACCGCACCTGCAACGTGACGTGATCGGCGAGTAGGCTCGAGATGGTGGCCACGGCAAACGCCTCCCCATAGCGCCCGCCAAGCGGACGCAGCGCAACAGCGCTCTACAGCAGGCCCCCACGGCCTGCATCCTGGTTGGGAGGCTAACCGGGGTCACCACACCGATGCCAGCCACCCACGCCAGCCCCCCCGCCCTCGGCGGTATGAGGCTCGCTCGCTAGTGCTAGCGCTCCTCGAGCGGGCAGACCTTCGCCGGCTTCGTGTTGCCCTTCGTCAGGCAGCGGCGCTTCTCTGAGGGGTTCGTGCGCTTGTTGATGCGGTAGATGAAGATCTTGCCGATCTCGTCGGAGTTCGTGACGCGCACCTGGATCTGCGTCCCCGGTGGCAGCGAGCGGTGGCGGAAGTACTTCGTGAAGGAGACCGGCCGGTTGCTGCGTGTCGCCGTGCGCGTGCGCTTCGTGAACGCGCAGGGGCTGCGACGCGGCTTCTTGGCCCCCTTCTTGCGCTTGGGCAGCTTGCAGGTCGCCTGCATGCGGGCGCCCTTCTTCACGCCGGTCACGCTCAGGCTGCGGATCCGCCGGCCCTTGCTCGTCGTGCGGGTGAGGAGGTTGACCGCCGCAGCCACGAACGGCCGCTCCTCGTCGAAGCCGTCGCAGTTCTGGTCGATCCCATCGGCCGGGATGTCGGTCGCGGCGGGGTTGATCAGGGGGTTGGCGTCGTTGCAGTCATACGCCGCGACCGTGCCGTCCTGGTCGGCGTCGACCGGGATCGGGATGTCCAGGCGTCGCGAGTACTCGCAGCCGGCGACCGCGTCGGTCGGGTCGACCTGGGCGTCATCGTCGAGGCTCTCGCCGCAGTCGACGAAGTCG
>JBBSQG010000331.1:0-4039 GCA_038258125.1 Solirubrobacterales bacterium | reverse complement strand
CTCGATTCGTCTCGTCCCTCGCTGCACATGACGTTCACCGGCAACCCCGGTACCGGCAAGACCACCGTCGCGCTGAAGATGGCGGAGATCCTCCATCGGCTTGGCTACATCAACAAGCCGAAGGTGGTCTCCGTCACGCGTGACGACCTCGTCGGGCAGTACGTCGGCCACACCGCCCCCAAGACCCGCGACGTGCTCAAGCGGGCCAAGGGCGGCGTGCTGTTCATCGACGAGGCCTACTACCTGTATCGCCCCGAGAACGAGCGCGACTACGGGCAGGAGTCGATCGAGATCCTGCTGCAGGTCATGGAGACCGAGCGCGAGGACCTCGTCGTCATCCTCGCGGGCTACAAGGACCGGATGGAGACGTTCTTTCGCTCCAACCCGGGCATGGGCTCGCGTGTCGCACACCATCTGCACTTCCCGGACTTCACGCCCGACGAGCTCGTGCAGATCGCCGACCTCATGATGGATCAGCAGCAGTATGAGTTCGAGCCCAAGGCGCGTGAGGCGTTCGAGGAGTACATCAACCGACGGCTCGAGCGGCCGCGCTTCGCCTACGGACGCAGCATCCGCAACGCGATCGACCGCGCCCGCATGCGCCAGGCCGGCCGGCTGTACCAGGACCGCGACAGCCTCACCAAGGAAGACCTCATGACGATCAAGGCCGAGGACATCCTCGCGAGCTCGCTGTTCGGTGACGAAGACGGCGAATCGCCCGACGACGCCAAGTCCGATGACGGTGGCGACAAGAAGCACGCCCCCGGAAATCAAAGCTAGTCTTAGGAGCACCGTGCCCCGACCGATCATCCTCGGTGTCGTCGGAGACTCCGCGACCGGCAAGACCACGCTCTCGCGCGGGCTGGTCCGCATGCTCGGCGAGAACAACGTCACCCACGTGGCGGCCGACGACTACCACCGCTACGACCGCCGTCAGCGTGTCGAGCACGCCACCACGCCGTTGCATCCGGACTGCAACTACATCGACATCATGGAGCGCCACTTCGCCGAGCTGCGCGCCGGCAACGCGATCCTGAAGCCTGTCTATCAGCACAAGGGCGGCACGTTCGGCCCGCCGGTCTACACGCAGCCCAAGCAGTTCACCCTGATCGAGGGCCTGCTCGGCTACCACACCGACGCGCTGCGCGACTCCTACGACGTGCGTGTCTTCCTCGCTCCGCCCGAGAAGCTTCGCCGCGCCTGGAAGGTCCAGCGTGACTGCTCGCGGCGCGGCTACACGACTGACCAGGTGCTCGAGGAGCTCGATCGCCGGGAGGCCGACTCCGAGCTGTACATCCGCCCCCAGCAGCGCTGGGCGGACATCGTCGTGTCGTTCATGCCCGGCAAGCGCGGCGATCAGGAGCACCTCGACGCCGAGATCGTGCTGCGCCAGGGACTGGAGCATCCCGACCTCTCGGACTTCGCCGAGGATGACGGCTCGGGCATCCGCCTCGACGAGACCGAGACCGAGCAGCGGTTGTTCGTGCCCGGCGACATCGACCCGGCCCGCGGCTCGGAGATAGAGGAGGCCATCTGGGGCCGGATGCAGTTCGCCAGCCATCTGCGCTCCGAGCGTCTCGGCGAGTTCACCGTCGGAACGGAGCTGCATCGCTCCGAGTCGCTGGCGATCGTCCAAGTGATCGTGCTCTACCACCTCGCCACTGCCCGCGCCACGGTCTCGCTGGGCGGCGACGGCCCTCGCGCCGACCAGGGCTCCGAGAGCCGAGCGCCGGCGCCCACGACCACGCAGGGGTAGCCGCCAGGCCGAGCGGCACGGCTCGCCGGGCGAGCCGCGCCCCGGCCGAACCGGCCCTGGCCAGCGACCGCGCGGCGTAGGTCTCCGCGCGACCGCCCGACGACCGGCTCGACCGCTACTTGACGCGCGGGCCGGACGGCTCGACGCCGCCCTCGCCGAGCGCCTCGCGAGCCGTCTGGGAGGCGGCGAATGTCATGAATCGCTCGACGGCGGCGCGGCGCGGGCCGACGGTCGAGCACATCGCATACCAGCGCCGCGGGGCCGGCCGGTTGCGGACCGGCAGCTGGGCCAGCAGGCCGTTGTCAAGCTCGAGCGCCACCGCGGCCCGCGAGATGAAAGCGATACCGAGCCCGGCGCGTGCGGCCTGCTTGATCGCACCGTTGGAGCCGAGCGTCAGCGTCTGCGGCTCCAGGCCGGCCGTCGTGAGGAACTCCTCGTTGACGACCCTCGTGCCCGAGCCCGGCTCGCGCATGAGCCAGACGCGGCGCTCCAGCTCGCCGCCGTCGACCGTGACGCCACCGGCGTGAGCGTCGTCCGGCGCCGTGATGAGCACGAAGTTGTTGGAGAGGATCGGCGTCGCCTGCACGCGGGGATCCCGCGGCGGGCGGCCGCCGATCGCGACGTCGGCGCGGTGGTCGAGAACGAGGTCGAGCACCTGCTCGCGGTTGCCGACCGCGAGCGTCAGGCCGATTGACTCGTTGCTCTGGGAGAAGGCTCGCATGAGCGGCGGGACGAAGGACTCCGCGGCGGTCGTCACGGCAGCCAGGCGCAGGCGGCGGTCGGCGAGGTGGGCGGCTTCGCGGGCGGCGCGGCGCCCTTCCTCGAGCAGGCCGATGACGTCGGCCGCGAAGGGCGCGAACGCAGTGCCGGCCGCGGTGGGACGGATACCGCGGCCCTCGCGTTCGGTGACCGGGGTGCCGAGCTCGCGCGACAGGGCCGCGACGGCGGCAGAGACCGATGGCTGGGTCACGACGAGCTCGTCGGCGGCGGCGGTCACCGAGCCCCCGCGCATGACCGCGAGGAAGCTCCGAAGCTGCGTCAGAGTTATAGACACAACTCACACCTTACTCACTTATTCTGAGGATGTGAACGATACAGATCGGTCACTGCGGCCCAGGCTGTGCTCTGCGCGCTGCCTCAGTCTTCCAGAGCCGGCGGCTGAGGCGTCGTGCGCCCCACGCGATCGCCCACGGGGATGACGCCACCGATAAGTGCGTTGGCCCGCAGACCGCCGCGATCTCGCTGAATCGACGATCCTGGCGCGTGGAGCTCGATCCGGGTCCGCTCTCGCTCAGAACGCGACACGCGCGATGTCCTGACACGCGAAAGGCCCGCCTGAGCGGGCCTTTCGGGAAGCGGATGAAGGGACTCGAACCCTCGACCTTCTGCATGGCAAGCAGACGCTCTAGCCAACTGAGCTACATCCGCGAGGGTGGCGGATTATAGCCGCGCGCCGCGCCGGCGGCGGCCGCTCGGGCGAGCCGCCGCCGTTGCGGGTCCCGGCGCGTAGGCTGGAGAGCATGAACGAGCGCGAATTCGACGTCGTCGTGATCGGCGCCGGCCCGGCGGGCGAGGTGCTGGCCGGCCGCGTCGCCGACCGCGGGCACAGCACCGCGCTCGTCGAGTCGCGGCTCGTCGGCGGAGAGTGCTCGTTCTATGCCTGCATGCCGTCCAAGGCGCTGCTGCGTCCGGCCGAGCTGCTTGGCGAGTCCCAGCGCTTGCCTGGGGTGCGCGAGGCGGTGACCGGTGGGCTGGATGCCGGCGCCGTCCTGCGCCGCCGCGACGAGGTGATCCACGACCTCGACGACTCCGCCCAGCTGCCGTGGCTCGAGCAGCGCGGCATCACGCTCGTGCGCGAGCACGGCCGCATCGCAGGCGAGCGGCTGGTGCGGGCCGGCGACGAGCTGCTGCGCGCACGCCGCGCGGTCGTGATCGCCACCGGCAGTGTGGCGGCGATGCCGCCGATCGACGGACTGGCCGCAGCGCGACCCTGGACAAGCCGCGAGGCGACGACGAGCCAGACCGTGCCGCCGCGGCTGCTCGTGCTCGGCGGCGGCGTCGTCGGCGTCGAGCTTGCGCAGGCCTACGCGTCTCTCGGCTCCACGGTGACGCTCGTCGAGGGCGGCCCGCGCGTGCTCGCGCGTGAGGAGCCGTTCGCGGGCGAGCAGGTCTGCGCCGCATTGCGCGAGCATGGCGTCACGCTGCTCACCGATGTCAAGGTCAGCGGCGTCGCGCGGCCGGCGGACGGGGGAGAGGTGACGCTGACGCTCGACGACGGCCGCG
>JBBSQG010000330.1:0-4042 GCA_038258125.1 Solirubrobacterales bacterium | reverse complement strand
CTCGACGGCGCGGGCCACGACGCGCGCTTCGCCGGCCTCCAGCCCGCGGGTGTCGGCCTCGGCGAGCGTTCGCTCGGCGGCGGCGGCGGCGCGTGCGGTCGGGGTGGTCGCCATGGCTGTCCAAACGGTCCGCCCTCGCGGCCCGCGGCTCGGGTCAAATAGCCTTTGACCCGCACTGCGCCCGCCGACCCCCGAGCCCCCAAAGGTCTCAGACCAGCTCGAGGGCTGGCTGAACAGCGACGGCGAGAAGACGGTCGGCAGCCTGATCGAGCTCTTCGAGGAGAAGAGCTTCGCGATCCTCTTCGTCTTCCTGCTCGGGGTGCCGGCGCTCCCGATCCCGACGGGCGGTGCGACGCATGTCTTCGAGATCATCGCCGTCGTGCTGGCGCTGCAGCTGATCGCCGGCCGCGACGAGATCTGGCTGCCCCAGAAATGGCGCCAGCGCCCGCTCGTCGGCGACAAGTCCCAGCGGTTCATCTCCGGGCTGATGAAGATGATCCGCCGGCTGGAGCGCTACTCGCGCCCGCGGCTGCGCTTTCTCTTTCACAGCCGCCTGACCGGCATCGTGTTCGGGCTGCTCGTCATCGTCGGCAGCGTCGCGGCGTTCTTCGCGCCGCCGTTCACCGGCCTGGACACGCTGCCGGCGCTTGCCGTCGTGCTGCTGTCGCTCGCCGTGCTGCTCGAGGACATCCTGCTGGCGATCGTCGCGTTCTTCGTCGGCCTCGCCGGGATACTGCTGACCGTGTTTCTCGGCAGCGCCGCGATCAAGGGACTCGGCAGCCTGTTCTAGAGCGCCCCGCTGCGCGGCAGCACGACGTGCGACGGGTGCGCGGCACCGTGCAGCAACTCGACATCCACCGCGCGCAGCTCCGTCGCGGTGGCGGGGTCCTCGCCGGTGCCGGGGTTGCGGGCGTAGCGCGGGTGCGCGCCGGAGGAGACCTGTAGGCGGATGCGGTGGCCGGCGGCGAAGCGGTGGCCCATCGGCCAGAGGTCGAACGCGACGCGCCAACTCCCGTCGGGCTGCTGCTCAAAGCGCTCGGGCGCGACCCGTTCCAGCGCGTCGCAGACGTTGCGCGACACGCCGTCGCGGTCGACATCGCAGAGGCGGGCGAACAGGTCGAAGTGCGGCGCGCTGCAGCGCACATGCAGCTGCACGTGGGCGACGCCGATCGCCTCGACGGCCTGCTCAAGCGCAGCGGTCGTGTAGCTCAGCACGTCGGCGCGCGCCTCCAGCGGGGCGTTGTCGAGGACCGGGTGGCGCGCGAGCAGCAGTGGGCCGCCGAGCGACGGCGTCGGGTCGGCCGGGTCGTAGCGGTAGCCGTCGGCGCCGGCCGAAGCCTCCGTCGGCGCCTGTTCAGCGAGGCGCCCGCGGGCGGCCACCCACAGGTGTCGCTCGCCGGTGCCCGCCGGCGGCCAGGCCTCCAGCGTGCGCCAGCCGTCGTCAGCGCCCCGCTCGCCGGTGATCTGCAGGCGGACGGCGCCGGGCCGCAGGAGCCGGTCGTCGTCGAGCAGGTGCGCCCGCAGCCAGCCCAGGGCCTCGCGCATGCCGGCCGCGACGAGCCCCGGCGACGTGTGTGCCCAGGCGCCGACGATGAGCTGCGTCTTACGGCCCGCCGCCTGCAGCTCGGCGAAGTCCTCGAGCATCCAGGGCAGCAGGATGTCGTACCAGCCGCCGACGAACTGCACGGGCGTCGTGACCTGCGCGACGCCCTCGGCGTAGTCGCGGGCGGCCCAGAAGACGTCGTCGCGCAGCGGGGTGGCCATCGCCGCGCGGTACCAATTGACCTCGGCCCCGGTGCAGCGCACGTCGAGCTCGCCGAGCGGCAGCTCCGTGAAGCGCTTGCGCAGGCGCGCGAGCGCGCGGGGCAGCGTCAGCGGGCTCTCCTGCCCGGCGATCAATGTCAGCCAGGTGAGCGAGGTCTCCAGCGCCAGGCTGCCGCCGGGGTAGGTCTGGCCATGAAATTGCGACGCCGAGACCTGGATCGCCAGCGCCACGACATCGTCGCCGACCTCCGGCGCGACGGCCCACTGCACGAGCCCGAGATAGCTCGGCCCGACCATCGCGATGCGCTCGCCGTGCCACGGCTGGGCGCGGATCCAGTCGAGCGTCGCGAGGCCGTCGGCGCGCTCGTCGAAGGGGTTGAACTCGCCCTCGGAGCCGAACGTCCCGCGCACGCTCTGGACGATCACCTGTAGCCCGCGTTCGGCGAGCGTGCGGCCGAAGATGAGCCCGATCGCCTGGCGGCGGCCGTAGGGCGAGCGCACGAGCACGGTCGGCTGCGGCCCGTCGCGCGCGGCCCGCGGCACCCAGCGGTCGGCCAGCAGCTCGGCGCCGTCGTCCATCGTCACGCGCAGGTCCTTCTCGCAGACGACGTCCTCGGTCTGCGCGGGCGGCAGATGGACGATCCGGCCGAGCAGGGCGCTGGCGAGGCTCATGCCGGCCGGCTCGTGCGGGCGTTTGAGACGCAGTGCACGTCCTTCAGGCTACGAGGCGGGCCCGCCGCTGGAGGTGTGGACAGTCAAGCCCTGGGTGACGGGCTCGGCCCGCGGCGATCGCAGAGGATGGCCACATGCCCCGCTTCCTGCGCACCGGCCTGCTCGCCGCCGCCCTCGCATTGCCCGCCACGGCGTCCGCCGCCGACACGCTCGTCGCCCCCGATCCCGCCGCCCAGCAGATCACCGCACTCGACGGGACGATCGTCTGGGTGAGCGGGAAGTTCGGCCATCAGAAGCTCATGCAGCGCAACGCCCTCGGCGTGATCACGCCCGTCAGGGGCGCGCCCGAGTCGCGCAGCTACCGCTCGATCGACCTCGGTCGTAGCCGCAAGAACCGCACCGTGCTGACGTACCTGCGCTGCGACGCGGGTGCCACGTGCAAGCCCCTCTCCGATGACCTGGCCGGCCATCGCGCGTCGTTTCGCCGCCTGACGTTGTCGCGCTGCTCGGTGACCGCCGGGCCGTCGCAGTGGCGCCACCGGATCGCCTACGGCCTGACCTGCACGGGCTCGGCGCGAAACCGCAAGCTCAGCGGGCTGTACCTGAAGACCGACGGGCGCGCGCCCAAGCGCCTGCCGCGCCCGAGGGATGCCGTGAAGTACGCCATCACGAACATCGAGTCCGTCGACCTGCGCGGCACGCGCGTCGCGGCGGTCGCCGCCGACATCTACGAGTACTCGTTCTCGGAGACGATCGAGGGCAAGGATCTGCAGTCATTCTTCGCCGCCGCCTCGGAGGGTGAGAGCGACGAGAGCGCCCGCGGCCTGGCGATCCAGAGCACCTCGGCCTGGTGGACGCTGACGAACGCCTCGCACGCCGGCGATCCCAACCAGACGCGAATCGTCCGCTCGACCACCGGCTGCGAGGAGACCGAGACGCTCACCAGCCCGCCCGACGCCGACGGCTACCTCGCCACCGATATCGCCGTCGACGGCGCGGCGGTCTACCTGCTCGCGCCCGGGGCCGGCATCTTCACCCACACGAGGGGTCCCGGCACGGTCGCCTGCTCGTAGCCCTACAGCCGCTTGCCGCGGTTGTGCTCCGACGCCGCCTCGCGCAGCCCCTCTCCCTGCGCGGGCCGCAGCGTGGCGGTCACATGTCGCCAGTAGCGACGCGGGTCGTGGCCGGGCAGCGCGACCGCGGCCAGCGATCGTGCCGCGTAGGTGAAGGCGGTGAGCAGCCGCACCGCCCAAGCGGCCAGGCGGGTGTGGTGCTTGCGCATGTAGCGGTCGCGGTTGCGCGACAGCTCGACGATCCGCCGCTCCGGCACCGCGCCGGTCGAGAGCTGCTCGTGGTGGATCGCGGCGGCCTGCGGCACGTACAGCGTTCTCCAGCCCGCGTCGCGCAGGCGCTTGCAGAAGTCGACCTCGTCGGAGTAGACGAAGAACGCCGGATCGAACCAGCCGATCTGCTCGGCGGCGTCGCGGCGCACGAGCAGCGCGGCGGACTGCGCCCAGTCGACGGGGCGGGTCTCGTCGCCGCCGCTCTGGACGGTGTAGCGGCGGTGCAGGAACAGCGCCCCGACGAGCGCGGTCAGCGGGGTGGG
>JBBSQG010000329.1:0-4109 GCA_038258125.1 Solirubrobacterales bacterium | reverse complement strand
CTGCTGCTGCGCCTCGACGATGCGACGCAGACGCTGCGCTGCGTGGCCAGCGTCGGCGCCACGGAGCGGCTCGCCGGCCACCGCTACGCGCTCGGCGAGGGGATGATCGGCGAGGTCGCCGGCGGCGGCGAGCCGTACGTCAGCCGGGTGGAGGACCGCCACCGCTTCCTGCCCTGGAGCGAGGACGAGGGCGTGCGCTCGTTCGTCCATGTCCCGCTCGAGCTTGGCCCGCGGCGCTTCGGCGTCCTGACGGTCTGCCATCCGGAGGTCGGCGGGCTCGACGAGGCGCGCCTGGCGCTGCTCCAGGCGCTGGCCGGGCCGGCCGCCGCGGCGATCGCCAACGCGCTGGAGTTCCAGCACGAACGGCGCATCGCCAGCGCCCTGACGCGCGGCTTCATCCCCGGCGCACCGCCCGAGCTGGATGGCTTCGCGCTCGGCGTCGTCTACGAGCCGGTCGGCCACGAGGTCTCCGGCGGCGACATCTTCGGGGTCTGGCGGCTGCCGGGCGGCGCGCTGGCCGTGCTCGTCGGCGACGTCAGCGGCAAGGGGGTCGAGGTGGCCGCCGTCAGCGCGATGGTGCGCTTCTTCGTCGAGGCGCGCACGTGGGATGCCGACTGCCCGGCCGCGGTGCTCGCGCAGACGAACGCGATCCTGCGCCGCCGGCTGCCCGGCGAGGTCGCGCTCGTGACCGCCTTCCTCGCCGTCATCGACGACGGCGTGCTGCGCTACGCGAACGCCGGCCATGTGCCGCCGCTGCTCGTCGTGGGTGCCACCGACAGCGGCGTCGAGCCCTACGAGCTGCGCACGACGGGGCTACCGCTGGGAATCGACGACGACGTCACGTTCGGGGCTCGCGAGCTGCCGTTCGGCGACCGGGCGCTGCTGTTCGCGAGCACCGACGGGCTCGTCGAGGCGCGTCGCGGCAACGAGCAGTTCGGCCAGGAGCGCGTGACCGCCCTCGTGGAAGCTCATGCCGCGCTGCTGAGCCCGCAGGCGCTGGTCGAGCACGCCTACGCGGCGGCGGAGTCCTTCGCCGACGGCCTCACCGACGACGTCGCGATCATCGCGCTGCGGCCGAGTTGAGGGCTCGGGACGTCAGCCGCGCGCCGGAAAGTGCTCGAGGATCCATCGCGGCCCGAGCACCGGTCGCCGGTACGCGTCGATCGAGCGCTGCGTCTGGGCCGCGCGGCTGGACGGCGGCTTGCCCTTGCCGGTCTGCTCGTCGAGACCTGCGCGACGATGCGCTCCACCGGCGAGCGCTGATCCTCGTCGTGCTGACGGTCCACGCTTTCGAGGCCAACAGGGCCCTACTCGTAGACGACGAGGTCCGGCGGCGGGCGCAGGGCCAGCACCTGCGCCGGCGACATGAGGCCGGCGTCCTCCTCGTAGAAGAGCTTGAAGCCGTTGTGAAAGCGCGTCGGCTCCGACGTGAACTCGTCGTACTTGCCGATCTTGTTGGCCTGGTTGCCGAAGCCGTCGACGTTCATCGTCACCGCCAGGCCGAGGCGCCGGGCGACGCGCTCCTTGCCCTCGATCATGTCGGGCGTGAACTGATGCACGACGAAGAGCTTGTCGGGCAGGTCGTGATCGGTGACGAACGCCGAGACGTAGGCGGAGACCTCGTTGATCTGCTCGGCCGTCACCGAGCCGATGACCTGGCCGGGCACCTCGTCGGGGCCGACGTGCCATTCGGGGTCCAGCGCGATCCCGACGTCGGGTTGTTCCAGCCAGCGCTCCAGGCGCCGCGCCTCGCTGAGAAAGTCGCCGCGGCCGGGCTGGATGTCGAGGATCAGCAGCGCCTTGGCTCGGCGCGCGGCGCTCAGGTAGCGCCCGATGACGACGTCGGACTGGTGGATGCGGTGCTGGCCGTCGTCGCCGGCGTCCGCGGCGGCGATCGTCGAGATGAGCTCGAAGGCCGGCAGCACGGGGCGCGTCTTCTTGGCATATCTGCGGGCGACCTTGGCCAGCCGCGCGGCGGCCGCGTCGGGCGTGCCGATGCCCAGGGCGCCGAGCGCCTTGGCCTGCGGCGCGCCATAGAAGGCCACGACGCGGTAGGCAGGGAAGATGGAGCGCCCGCCGCGCGGCAGCTCGGAGCGGCTTGCCGGGGGCGCGACGCCGCCCGCGGCCGCGGTCGCGTCCGCCCCGCCGTCCGGTGGGTCCTCGCCGCCGCACGAGCGGACCGCCAGGCCGATCGCGCTCAGGGCGCAGGCGAGCGCCGCGAGGGCGATCGCGCGGCGCCGGCGATATGTCGTGATCGGCTCGCTCACCGGCCCATCCTGCCCCGTCTGCCAAGAAATGCGCCGGCGGGCTCACGAATCCAGCGGCGGCTGCCGAAGAGCAACTGGTGCAACACCGCTTCGAACGCATCTCGATCGACACCCCGCGCCATCGCATCGTCGGCGTCGCGACGCTCGCCAGCGACGGCTACCGCAGCCGCCTGTCGGACCTCCTCAACGCCCCCGAGCGCGACTTCATCTCGCTGACCGATGCGACGGTCACCGAGCTCGACGGCAGCGGCGACGTCTCACAGCACGAGTTCATCGCGGTCCACCGCCAGCACATCGTCTTCGCCGTGACGCTCGGCGAGGTCGCGGAGCCGGCCGGCCAGGCGTAGGCGTAGCCACGCTTCCCCGCCGCGCATTCCGGGTGGTCATCGCCCGAAAAGCGCGCGCCGCCCGAGTTCAGCGCACCCGCACCTCGGGCGAGAGCCGAAACGGCGCCTGCAGCTCGATCCCGTCGCCGCTCCAGAACGCGCCCGGGTCATAGAAGCTCGCCGGGCGCTGCGGCGGGAGCAGCCCCATCTCCTGGTAGGTCGTGGCCACGAGCTCGGCGCAGTAGATCGTCTCCAAGCGGTCGACCGGGCGGCGGCGCACGCGGCCGGTGACCCAGCGGCCGGCCAGGCGGGCCATCGTCGGAAACGCCGTGCCGTCGTAGTGCTCGATGACCTCCATGAGCCGGTTCTCGTGACCGCGGTCCAGCGTCCCGCCGGTCAGCTGGCGCACCCACGCGCGCTGGCCGTACTTCTGCTCCCAGGTCGCGACCGCGTCTTGGAGGCGGTGCAGCTGCACGCCGCGCTGGCGCTCGCCACTCCAGACGTCGGGCAGCGAGCGACCGAGCTCGGCGTGCCACAGCAGCGGCGGCAGGTCGTCGAGCGCGACGACCATGCCGACGTGGTTGACGGGGCTGTTGGTCAACGTCTGGATCGCGCGGTCGGCAATCGTGCGCCCGCGAAACAACCAGATGTCGCCGGTGGCGGCGACCGCGACGGCGTCTGGCAGCGACAGGCTGGGTGGGATCTCCGGCACGCCCGTAACCTACGCGAGCGATGCGCATCCCCTGGAAGGTCGTCGGACTGGCTGGCGTGGCAGGCGTCGCCGCGACTGGCGTCGTGGTCGCGCGCAAGCGCCGCACGCAGGTCGAGGTCGAGCCCGACGAGCTGCGCGAGCGCCTGCGGGCGCGGCTGGCCGAGGTGCCGCGGCTCGACGACGAGACGCCGCCCGCTCCGGCTTGACTTGATCGTTCCCGAGCGCATCCCCCGGCGGCCCCGGAGGCATGCCTCTTCCTCGCCCGGTCTCGGCAAGTTAGCCTTTTGGGCATGTGCAGAAACATCCGGACGCTTCACAATTTCGAGCCGCCGGCTACCGAGGACGAGGTTCGCGCCGCGGCGCGGCAGTACGTGCGCAAGATCAGCGGAGCCTCGAAGCCGTCGGCCGCCAACCCCGCGGCCTTCCAGCGTGCCGGCGAGGCCGTGGCCGCGGCGTCGTCGGTGCTGCTCGACGCGCTCGTGACGATCGCGCCGCCGAAGGACCGCGAGGTCGAGGCAGCCAAGGCACGCGCCCGCGCAGCTCGACGCTATGCGGCATAGCCGGCGTCGGCTCCCGAGCTGCCACCCGGCGGCCGGGACCGTCTGGCTGGAGGGCAGCGCGCAGGCGGCGCGTGAGAGCTTCACGTCGTCGCGCATGTGGACCGCGGTCGTGCGTGTGTGGATGTGCTGGCGGTCATGTCGAGAAAGGGGCGCCATACAGGCTGTCGCAAAACTCTGCTCGGGCGGGGGCTGTTCGGGGCGGTATGGCGACGGCTGGGGGCGGGCGGTGTCGGGTGGCCGTTTT
>JBBSQG010000328.1:0-4128 GCA_038258125.1 Solirubrobacterales bacterium | reverse complement strand
CGGCGGGGGCGGCGCCATCACCCCACCGCCGAGCGCGGCCGCGGCGGGCCGCGAGGCGGCGGCCGCCTCCGCCGCGGCGATCTGGCGCGCCGACGGGATCCGCGACGCGGCGGCGTCCAGCGCGGCGATGAACTCGTCGGCGTCGGCGAAGCGGTCGCCCGGCGGCTTGGCCAGCGCGCGCAGGACGACGGACTCGATCTCGGGCGTCACGCGCGGGTTCATCTGGCTTGGCGGCACCGGCGCTTCGGACACCTGCTTGAGCGCGATCGTCACCGCCGAGTCGGCATCGAAGGGCAGCTTCCCGGTGAGCAGCTCGTAGAGCACGATCCCGATCGAGTACAGGTCCGAGCGCGCCCCGACGGCGTGGCCCTGGGCCTGCTCGGGCGACAGGTACTGGGCAGTGCCGAGGATCGACCCCGTCTGCGTCATGTCCGAGGCGCCGGCGCGGGCGATCCCGAAGTCGGTCACCTTCGCGCGATCGTCGTCGTCGACGATGACGTTCTGGGGCTTGAAGTCGCGGTGGATGATCCCGCGGCGATGGGCGAAGCGGGCGGCGCGCAGGATCTGCACGGTGAGATCGACGGCGCGCTGGGGAGCGAGGGGTCCCTCCTCGACGACGATCTGCTTCAGGGTGCGCCCGGCCACGTACTCCATCGCGATGTACGACGTGCCGTCCCATTCGCCGCGGTCGTAGACGGCGACGACGTGCTGGTGGGCGAGGCCGGCCGCCGACGACGCCTCGCGCTTGAAGCGCTCGACGAACTGCTCGTCCTCGGCGAAGCGGCCGTGAAGGATCTTCAGCGCGACGTTGCGCCCGAGCTGCAGGTCGGTCGCGCGGTAGACCTCGGCCATCCCGCCCGAGCCGAGGTGGGCCGTGATCTTGTAGCGCTCGTCGATGACGGCGTCGTCGTCAAGCTGTCTCATCGCAGCAGGGACTCCATGACCTGCTTGGCAATCGGGGCGGCGTCGGTGCCGCCCTGGCCGCCGGTGATGTTCTCCAGCGTGACGGCGATCGCTACCTTCGGCTTCGAGCGCGGCGCGAAGCCGATGAACCACGGCTGGTTGAGGCGCTGGGCGATGTTCAGCTCGGCGGTGCCGGTCTTGCCCGCGACCTCGATGCCCTGCAGCGCGGCCGCGGTGCCGGTGCCCTCGCGCACGACGTTGGCCATCATCTGCGTCAGCTGCTCGGCGCTACGGGCCGACATCACGCGCTGCACCTGCTCGGGCTCGATCCGCTGGACCGTGCGCCCGTCGGTGTCGACGATCCGGTCGGTGATGTGGGGCTTCATCCGCACGCCGCCGTTGGCGACCGTCGCGGCGACGGTGGCCATCTGCAGCGGCGTCACGCGCAGGCGCTCCTGCCCGATGCCGACGCGGCCGATGTCAACGCCGTCGGAGCCGGTCGGGATGAGCTTCTGGGCCTTGAGGTCGTACACACCGCTGGCGAACATCTGCCCGTCGGGGTAGTCCAGCGGCGGGTCGGTGCCGAAGCCGAAGCGCTTCATGTAGTCGGCCATCGTGTCGTGCCCGAGCTTGACCGCGATCGGCGCCCAGACGGTGTTGACGGAGTTCGTGAGTGCGGTGGTGAGCGTGATCTGACCGAATTGCGCGTCGGAGAAGTTCTTCAGCGGTACACCGGAGATGATGACCGGTGACTTGCCGGACACCGTCGATTCGGGGGTGAACTGTCCGCTGTCGAGCGCCGCCGCAGCAGTCACGACCTTCATCGTCGAGCCCGGGGCGTAGCCCGCCTGCGTCGCGCGGTTGAACAGCGGCGAGTCGCCGTCGCGGTTGAGGCGCCGAAAGACCTTCTCCTCGCTCAGCGCGCTGGGATCGAAGCCGGGCGTGCTCGCCATGACGCGGACCTTGCCCGTTGCCGGCTCGATCGCCACAACCGAGCCGCGCCGGCCGGCCAGCCCTAGCAGCGCGACCTGCTGGGCGTCGGGGTCGAGGTTCGTCGTGACGTTGTCGCCGACCTGGCGCTTGCCGGTCAGGTCGTCGACGATCGACGTCAGCTCGTCGTCCTCGCCCGCGAGCGCGTCGTTGCGCGACTTCTCCAGCCCGGCGCGGCCGATCGTCAGCCCGTAGTCATAGCCGAGCACGTGCGAGAAGCGCTGCGCCTCCTGGCTGTAGCGGCGCTCGTAGACGTCGCCCTTCGCGGCGCGCACCGAGCGCGCCAGCAGCGACCCGTCGCGCGCCCGGATGACGCCGCGCTTGACGAGCGCCTGCTCGATCTGCGGCCGCGCGTTGAAGTCGTTGTCGCGGTACTGCTCCCCATTGATGACGGTGTTGTAGCTCGTCATGCCGGCGAGGGCGGCGAACAGGACGAGGACGAGCCCGAAGAGCTTGAGGATCGGGGCATTCATACCGCGGCCTCTCTTCGCGCGCGGTCAGAGACGAGCAGCAGCAGCGCGAGCAGGATGAAGTTCGCCACGATCGACGAGCCACCGTAGGAGATGAACGGCAGCGTCACGCCGGTCAGCGGGATGAGCTTCGTGACGCCGCCGACGATGACGAACACCTGCAGCGCGAGGACCGCCGTCAGTCCGGTGGCCAGCAGCTTGGAGAACGAGTCCGTCGCGATCATCGCCGTCTTGAAGCCGCGCTCGATGATCAGCAGGTAGACGAGCAGGACCGCGATCGCGCCGAGCAGGCCGAGCTCATCGGTGATGACGGCGTAGATGAAGTCCGTATGGGCGGCCGGCAGCAGCGGCGCGTTGTCGCCGACCTGGATCAGCGCCTGGCCGAAGCCCTGGCCGAAGAAGCCGCCGTCGGCCTGTGAGAACAGCGACTGCGCGATCTGGTAGCTGCCGCCGGGATCGCGGTGGTAGATCGCGGGGTCGAACGGGTGCAGCCACGCCTCGACGCGGTGCTCGATCGTCGGGCGGATCGCGTAGAGCACGCGCGCGCCGAACGCGAACAGCGTAAGGCCGATGAGCACGAACGAGATCCGATTCGTCGCGACGTACACGAGCGCGAGGAAGCCGCCGTAGAACATGAGCGACGAGCCGAGGTCCTGGATCACGAACAGCAGCACCATCGCCGTGCCCCACACCGCCAGCAGCGGCCCGAGGTGCTTCAGTGGCGGGAACGTGATCCCAGCGAAGCGGCGCGCCCCGACGACGAGCACCTGGCGCGTATCGCGCAGGTAGGACGCCAGGAAGATGACGATCGCGATCTTCGCCAGTTCGGCGGGCTGAAAGGAGATCGGGCCCAGGTTGAAGGACAGGTAGGCGCCGTTCGTCGGGCTGCCCAGGCGCGGCAGCAGCAGCAGCAGGATGCCGCCGAGCGCGATGACGTAGCGGTAGCGCTCGAGGACGCGATGGTCGCGGCGCAGCGCGATGATCGTCGCCGTGAAGACGATCAGGCCGACGACGAACCACTGCGCCTGGTCGCGCGCGAAGTCCTCGTCGAGGCGGTAGAGCATGACCAGCCCGAACACCGCCAGCACCGCGACGAGCGGGAACAGGTAGGGGTCGGCGTCAGGCAGCGTCATGCGCAGCACGAGATGCGCGGCGAAGCACAGCGCGAGGAAGATCGCCCCGTAGGTCAGCGACAGGTTCGACAGCAGCTCGTCGCGCTGGATGAAGACCGCGGCGAAGCCGGCCGTCAGCAGCAGCGACGCGGGGATCAGCGCGAACAGCTCGCGGTTGCGGGCGTTCACAGTCCCGCTACGCGTCCGCGCTCGAGCTCGCGTACGAGGTCGGACGCGTCGTCGTGAGAGCGCAGCTTGTGATCGATGAGCTTCGCGCGGCGGCCGGCGGGCAGGGTGTCGAGCGGAACGCCCGATACGTAGTTGACGCGGTACAGATCGATGCTGGCCGGCAGCGAGTACGGCAAGCCGCGGTAGAGGGTCACGAAGCCCTCGTCGTCGGCGCCGACGAAGTAGACGGCCGCGTTGGCGCTGTAGGCGCCGAAGCCGACCGGGATGAGGAGCAGCGCGATGATCGCCAGGACCTTCGTGACGCGCCTCGCGCGTCCGCGCGGTGCCCGTCCGGTCGCGCCCGCGGGGGCGCTCGGGCTCAGCCGGCGCGCCTCGGCCGGCGCGCCCGGCGGCGCCGTGCCGGAGGACACCGAGCTCGGCGGTGGCGCGGCGCTGGGGGTGGCCGCGGGAGCCGTCGCCGGGGG